>JAREAI010000072.1:0-18307 GCA_029240435.1 Nitrososphaeraceae archaeon
ATATGTCTTTCCATAATATGCCATGAAGACTCTTTACCATATCCGTCAGTGTTTCTATGTCATGTTCTTCAAGGTTTTCAAGTCCCTCGATTTTACTTTTTATTAGGGTCTTTTTCATGAACTAATTTAGGTGGCTTTAATTTTCTGAATCTTTAATTCTATGAATACAGCTCCTATAGTAGACGACTACTACTACGACGTCTCCCTAGAAATTGTATTGTTGTTGCAATTATTGATAACATGTGTGTGTGTAATACCTGTTATCCCACTTATCTCGCGTCAGTTTGAAGCAATAGACAGCTGGACTTGCACTTGCAATCAAGCTCCATCGTATATCCAATTCCATTTTGGTCGTCATAACTAGAACTGATGACGCTAGTATACCAGCTACTAATTCTTTAATAATTGCACAAAAAGTCTCTGGATCTTGGCTTGTGCAGATTAACGAAGGAGGACGACGACATGGATTGATGTATTAGTTTCCAGAACAATTCAGCAAGATAGTAAAACCCCTTCTAGAAACTGCTTAGCAGCTATGCGAAAAGTCCTGCAGCAGAATAAGTAGTCAATATGTTGATACTATCATATTTCTCTCTCTTAATATCAGCATCAATTAGCATGCCATATCTAATGTAAGAGTGATTTCATGGCCGTTCTTCAAATGGCAAAATAACCAAAGAGTTACATTTAACGTATTCTCATTCATAAGCAAATCAAAGCAAATCAACATATAAAATATCTCTGTTCTTTCTATCACCTTCCGAAGTATATCCCTCAAAATCCATATTTACTTTTTGCATTTATTGTTGAATAGAATTCTCTCTTATCTTTATTTGACAGACCCTGGAGATGTGTCTTTATACCCTTTATCGTTGATCAGTTACTATCAAATCAGCATATAAAACAAATATTATAGTTGTGAACAGCTATATGATGTTTGAATGCTTGCAAATTTCGAGCAAAGAAGAAAATCTTAAGAATAATAGAGATAGAAATAGAGTGATAGAGTATGAGCTTAGACGATAGTCATGACCCTAAATATAAGGAACCATTTACTAGTTCCTCAAATAGTAATTCATCTCATGGTAATGTTTTTCCGTCTTTTCCTGCTTCCTCTAGAAATATGTCAGACAAAGAAGAGATATCATTCTCTAGCAAGTCCGAAAACTATTGTGTATCGTTTGTTGATATAGTAAATTCTACAAATATTACAGCACAAATTTCTCATACAGAAAAAATTGGAAAATATTATTCAATATTTATCAACACAATGGCAACTTTAGCAAGAAACTATGGAGCAAAGATAACCAAAAATGCTGGCGATAGTCTTATATACTATTTTCCAAAAACAGCAGATTCAACTAACAAGGCTGCTTTCATAGATGTTATAGAATGCGGTCTTACAATGATATCAGCAGGAACAGTTCTCAACACAAAAATGTACGAAGAAGGATTGCCTTCTATTGATTATAGAATTAGTGCTGACTACGGCAGAGTGGGGATTGTCAGTTCAGCCATTTCACAAAATGATGATTTATTTGGTCCTACTATGAACATATGTTCCAAAATAAACTCTAAAGCATTGCCAAACCAGATGGTCATCGGAGGCGATCTATATCAAATTATAAAGTCATTTTCTAATCATCGTCATGATTATCATTTCAAGTCAGTCGGCGAATACTCTGTTGGCTTTAAGCAAATGTATCCAGTATATTCTGTATTAATTAAGAATAGAACTCAAACCCTACCCTCCTCGCCTGATGAACAAATGACAGAATTAAAACCTGTCCAAATGCATTCTTCTCCTACTACATTAAAGATACCATCAAAGAGAAACTCCAATTATAAAGGTCAGGAAAAACACACTCCTAATATCATGCTCATAGATGACGACCCAGACATTCTTTTAACATACAAATCTATATTAATTGAGGAGAACTGCAATATAGAAACATTTACAGATGCTCAGGAGGCATTAAATCATTTTGCAGAAGCAAATCATTCTTACTATGATCTAGTATTATTGGATATCAGGATGCCCGGTATAAATGGCCTTCAATTATATTACAAACTAAAAGCAATCAACATGGCTATAAAGATAATGTTCGTCTCTGCACTCGACGCAGCCGATGAATTGATAAGCATGTTACCGGGTGTTAAAGTCGACTATGACATTATCAGAAAACCAGTAAATCGCGAAAATTTTGTTAACAAAGTAAAGGCAGTACTCTCCTAGGCTCTTTAATCTAGATGTTTGAGATATGTCTATCAGGATAAATAAGATTGGGAGCTTCTGAGTTATGTGTGAAACGATGGCTTTTGGATAAAGAAGCAGGAGAAGCTCTTCAAATGAGAATGAAGCGAAATTACTTACCTTTTATTAATATAAGGAAAACCAAAGTTTTTGATTGATTATCATTAAAAGATATACTTCTTTAACAGAATTATAGGTTTGAATCATAGGTTAAAGATTTCATTTTAATTTTCGTCTTCTTTACACTTCTTAAAATAGATTCATTGGTCATAGATAACAATATATTTATGCATTAATAACCCATAAAAGAAATTTATCCTGTTGATCACTATGATCACTACCAGATATGTGTATTATCAATCAAATAACATCTAAAATTCAAATATTATACTAAGGCTCAGTCAGTCTTATAGACTATTAAGCGGGTTTTTTCCCTATTAGATGCCTAAATTAGAACAGAAGAAATAAGTATAGTGTACGATTTTGATTTATACACATGAAACACTCTACCAGCGTCTTTATACTTCTGATACACTTCATATAATAATCTCGATATCTCGATATAGCAGTTTATCTACACAATTTCTCTAGTTCTTAATGCGTAGTAGACATATGCATATATATTATCTGGACAACAGAATTTCTTTTACTTTACCGAGGTTTTTATCGGAAAGATATCTCTGCTAGCTAATGCTCAAGATTGCCATAACTAATTTGTTGCTTCAAAGCAGTTCATAAAATTTTATTGCTAAAAGACTTTGCATCATCAGAAGCCATTCGATCAAAAACCAATATTTTTAAAGCAAATATAGTCATAACATGAATATACAGCTTCTTTATATCATTTTTATTATATTGATCATTTAAGATTAACTTTCTGCTATAGCCAAAGAGAAGATATCGCAAGAGAAACATTTCCATGCATGAATTAGAATTAATAAATAAAAAAGACAAATTTCAAAACAGATATAATATTACGCATCCTTTAATTCCTTCTAGTATTTGCTTTGCTAATTTCCCATATATCGGATATTCATCTAGGATATTCACAATTCAATTTACAGGAAAGAGAAGAAGACATCTATGAAGTTTTTGAGGAGGTAATTGACAAATCTATCTCAGAACATGCAGATATCGTCATATTAGCAGGCGATATTTTTCATACACCACGACCAAACGGTTCTTCAATAATAAAGCTGGCAAATGAGCTCAAGAAACTAAAAGAAAAGTCCATTCCTGTATTTTTTGTCTTAGGAGAGCATGATATTAATAGACTACAAGATGTTCCTGTGCCATACGTTTTTCATAATCTCCGATTGGCAACTAGGCTGAAGGAGAATCAACCACTACAGCATAGAAACATAACTATCTTTGGTTTTGATAAGGAAAGAAAAAGCAATATTCAGAATCTTTTAGAACAATTCAAAATTACACAGGAGCTCGCAAAGCGGCAAAAAAAAGATGCTGGAGTACCAAATAACAAAAATATACTTGTCCTTCATCAAGGTCTTACAGATTTTAACAAATTTGCTGGTGAGCTCAACTCTGCTGACCTTCCAAAGGCATTCGACTACTATGCAATGGGTCATTACCACGATCATATCGAAAAGAAATTCGATTATCTTGATGGTTTAATATCGTATCCAGGTTCGCTAGATTTGACTCCAAGCGAAGGAATTAAAGAAGTTAACAAGGGATTTTGCCTTACAGATACTTCTGGACAAGAAGTAAGAACTAATTGGATAAGGTTGGAGAAAAGGAGGCCACAATTTTCAGTAAAAGTAAATTATAAATCACTTGAAGAGGATTTGGAGGATATTATAAAGAAAACAAGAAATTATGAAAAGAAGCCTATAATATCACTAAAAATAGCAGGAAAAGAAATTGATTCAAAAACCATAGCATCGCAATTAGTAAAACTAAATTATTCCTGTTTACATTATATGTGGCAACCATTAGAAGAATACACAACTACACCTCTAACTTATGATGAGAAACCTTTTGATATCGACAATGAATTACAAAAGCTAGCAACAGAGGCGTTAAAGTCAGAATATCTAGCTTCACTTGCCATAAAGGAAATATTGCCTTTGGCAGGCCGAGGAGATTCGAAAGCGACATTAGATCTGCTTTGGAAAATATACAATGACATAAAAGTACATGGAGGAGAATTAAAAGTATAATATGATAAAGGAAATCAAACTACATAATTTCATATCACATCGGGATACCTCTTTATTGTTAGAGAAGGGAATCACGATTTTTGTAGGACATAATGGCTCAGGTAAATCGAGTATAATAGATGCAATAACTTTCGCTTTGTTCGGAGAGCATACAAGGAAATCCAATAAGAATCTTATACTCAGAGGTACTTCCTCGTCCTATGTTCGTCTAAACTTTTATGTTAATTCAAGAGAATATGGTGCCTACAGGCAGTTAGGATCTTTAGGGCAATCAATATCAGCAAAATTAGATCTTGTATCAGACTCAAACAATATTATAAATAAACCCATTGTAGCCGGAGAAAGAAAACAATTTGGAGAGTCTATGAGTGCAGAAGTTGCAAAGACTCTTGGAATGGACTATAAGAAATTGAAATTAGCAACTATTATCCAGCAAGGAGAACTCAACAGAATAATAGAGTTTCATCCTAAAGATTTCAAAGAGCTCCTTAATGGAATGATTGGTATCGATAGATTGGATCTTGCTTATCAAACTATGCATGAGATAATTGATGGCTTCAGGGAAAGACTACGTACTCATAATAATGGATTTGATGATAAACAAATTGAATCAATACGCAATACAATACAACTCAATATTTCTGAACTCTTTGATGCAGAAAGCATTCTAAAGCAATTAGAAAGTGAAAGAAATATAACAAAGGCGAATTTGCGTTCACTTGAAAAAGAAATAGAACGAATTGAACCATTGATACTAAAGGCAAGAGAACTTCAAACAATGGAGAACTCTCTTATTAAATATCTGAATGAAAAAAAAGATTGCCTTTCAGATGATATTATAAAACTTGACCGCATAGTAAAAGAGGCTCAAAACTCGATACAAATAGTTTCAGAAAAGGAAGAAATCAAAATTAACCTTCAGATGGTAAGATCTGAGGTTGAGGACGCAGAGACCAGAATTATAAACAATGAAGGAGAATTTGGAAGGCTCAAGGGATTATTAGAATTTGCAAGAAAAATAGAAATTAAGGATGGAAAATGTCCTGTCTGTAATTCAGCAGTTCAAACGGTTAACGAGATTTTGGATACAGATCATATTAAAAATGAAATAAAAAAGAAAACTGATGAACGATCAAAACTATTAACAGAGAGAATTAATTCAAAAAAAGAAGAATATATTTTAGAAGAAAAAGAAAAGCGAATTGCAGCAGCTGAAAAGTTTCTTGCTTCAAATAATATTTGCAACCTTCAAGATACAATAAAGTTGGAGAAGGAACTTTTTCAAAAAAAGAATGATTTGTCAAAACTTCCCAAGACTATTGTAGGAGTAAATGAAGATGCCACGATATTTATGATTGACCACTTTTCAAAATCCTTAGTAGAGAATATTACAAAACTGAAATATCAAGTAAAGGACTTGAGAATACAAGAGTATTTAGATGCAAAGCTTAATCATACCCACCTTTCTGATGCTTTGCTTGAAATTAATATGAAAATAGGGTCATCTCAAAAATCTATTCAACAAGCGACAAAAGTTATTGATGACTCTAACAAAATCTTAACAGAACTCGACTATGCCGCAAAATACATCACTATATTGGATAAAATTAGATCAACTGTGTTTAATCGTGATGGGTTGGTAGGATTAAGTCTTCGTTCATGGGCATTAAAAACGATCTCATATAAGGCTTCAGAATACGCGGCCATGTTTAACATAGGAATTTCAAGAATAGATTTAGCAGAGAAAGTCAAAGATGTAGATATTATCTGTTATGGAAGGCATGGTGAAATTGACATGAATTCTCTAAGTGGAGGTGAAAAAGTTGCAGTAGCGCTTGCATTAAGATTTGCAATCTCATATATGATGGGTTCGAGTAAACTCGATTTCATAATTTTAGATGAACCAACGGCTCATCTCGACGCAGAAAGACGAAAATCTATGGTAAAAATTATTTCGCAAGCGTTCAAGGATGGAGAAGGTCCTCTTTCTCAAATTATCATAATCACTCATGATGCAGAGATCTTCGAGGATTCTGAGGTTGATAGAATTTATCGATTCACAATGAGTGTTGATGGTTCGCTTGTCTCTACAGAGTAGCTATTTAATCAAAAAGAGAGTAAATTCTTCTTCCTGTTAACAAATGTCAGTACAATCCATTAACAGTTCTGAATGACATTAATGATTAATTTTATATACTATCTATTCCTTTATCCGCCTGTCATTCTAGTGAATTTATTGTTTCTTTTTATGGTAGAGACATAATCGAGATTTGCAAGTGCAATAATTGCTGATTCTCTTACCTCTTCACTTTCATCTTTCAATGCCTCATTGAGTGTTTCTCTTGCATCTTCGGATCCAATCACACCTAATGCAATTGCTGCTTCATGTCTAACAAAATCACTTGGATCTGATTTAACAGCATTGGAAAGAGCGGCCGTGGCAGCCGTATACCCGAGCTGTCCCAAAGAAAAAGCTGCTTCATGTCTTACCAATGCATTCTTATCATTCTCAAGAACTCTACTAATAGAGTCTACTGCATCCACACCTGAAATATCTGCTAATATGCATATAACACGAGTTCTAATAACACTATCTTCATGAATCAACAAATCCTTGAAATATTGTTCGTTTTGATTATCGTATTGTGTTTCCATTTCTGCTAACAATCTCATCCTGACATCAGATTTTACATATCTTTGATCAATCATATTGATGACTGATCGGACGATCTCATATCATAAATATTTGTTTATTTTGAGGACGATAAACTTATTTATAAAAAATATATATTGTAGACAATATAGTTTAGACTAAGGCATAGTTATAGTGATACTTTTCCACTGGTTTATTTAATCCCAAGAATAGATTCAGAAGAAAAATTTTAATATCATAAAAATTGTAGTCTGGTCATATATAGATAAAAGAATAAAAATAAGACATTAATAAATGAGTTCGATGAAAGAAAGAAGAAGAAGCATTAATCCAGTGTATTCATGTATCTATATCCCAATTTTTATCTTTTAGAATTAGCACAGATTTATATTTGCTAATGCATTATTAAGTTCTCCTCATTTTTAGCTACTAAACTCATCACATTATTATAAAGCTTACAAATTACATTTGACAATATGCGTTTAAGATACTGGCGATTAGGTATTACTGACGTTTTAGAGGCAAAATACCCTGTTGAAAAGGCTAATCACTGGGAAATCAAATGTATGCAGGGAGAATATCAACACTTTGGTGTTTTCTGGTATAAATTCGGTACACCGTTTGATAAAGAACCTGTTCATGGTATTTGCTTTTATTATAATGAGATCCCACAAAAAACTGTTGAAGAGCTTATAGAATTACTACATTCAAAATTCGGCGGAAAGATTCTGTATAGACAAACAAGAGTTTTCTTGCAAGGTTCAAAGGAGTTTGCTGATCCAAAATCTGTAGCAACACTTGCAAATGAATTAAGTTTAAAATTCAATTCACCAGTTGAACTCACTATAGAGTTTGAAAAAGTAACAAAGGAAGAACAGGAAAATAATACCTATAATTTACCTTCAGGCAAGATACTACCTATAGTCGGACTAGACTAAGTTGATAAACAGATAAAACGTTTATCTACCTTTATTGACTAGAATAATACTTCAAGTTGATTGATGGGTTATTCTTTTTTTATTTTAAGGATTATCGTTTAGCTATAGAGTAGCAGTGTTTTCTGGATAAGTGTCTAGCATTGATTTCATCTTTGTTATCAAATTTGAAATGCTAACAGGTTTGCTAATAAAATCAATTACATGAACAGATGGTATCACTTTTCGAAATTCATCTTTATTTATTTCGAAGGCTGTTATAAATGCAATTTTTGTCGAGGATCTCTTCTCTTTTATTCTACGATATAATTCGAATCCGCTCATTTTAGGCATTCTAATATCAGTGAGGATAATATCATAGTAATATTCAGGATGACTTTCAAAAGCTTGCAAAGCTGATTCACCGCTAGAGAAAGTATCTACCTTGAAAATATTATCCGATTCCAAACCTCTTTTTATTATAGATAGTATGTCCTTCTCATCGTCGACAACCATAATTCTAGGAATCAAATTTCGCCGCCGACCCTTGCTCACAAAAGTATGAAAGATCATAACTTACGTAAAAACGTTGCCTATATATTTATAGAAAATTGTTCTCCGTTAATGTATCGTATTTATATTTATTCTGACTTATATAAAGTATAGGCAACGAAACTATTGTCATCCATTCTTTTATAGAAAAATTATATATATATCATAATTTTAAATTTAACCTATTGTGTTGAAAATTATTAGAATATAGGTTATAGAGATAATAACGATATAAAGATGGTTGTTTTTGTATTTATCCATCTTACGTAGTTTGTTAGTACTCTAGTTATATTACTAGTGATACAACTAGTTTAAATTTTCCCCTATTATGTATGATAATGCAAAATTGATATATGCGACGTGTTTTGAAAAAAATGTGTCTGCTTCGGGTCAGAAAGAATGGATAAATCTCCTTGTTGATGAAAAAATCTCTGCTTTTAATGAGTGGAGGATGAAAAATCTCATTATTAGGCCAGATATCAGCGGAAAGGATTTGTCTAACAAAGATCTTTCTGGAGCCTATCTTAATGGCGTTTCCTGTGTTGGAACAAATTTCTCTCACTGCAATTTATCTAAGGTTAATTTTGTCCAAGCGGATCTTAGAGAGGCTAATCTTGAGGAATCGAATCTTACAGATGCATTGCTAATGTATGCAGAAATGAAAGATTGTAATCTTAGGAAGGCTAACTTGATTAGAACAAATTTAATGTGGGCGAATTTGCAAAACTCTGATCTATCAGGCTGCAAGATGTCAAAGACAGTATTAGTCGAAGCCGACATGAAGAACGCGAAAATTATTGATCTTGACAGAAATGGAGCTTATCTAAAATATGCTAAATTTCAAGATACTGCAACTAGTTGATACCTCTAATAGAATAATCACAGCTAATATTGCAGCTTGCACTTGAAAAAGTAACATTAACTTATCAAAGACTGAAAAACAGCCAGTACCAAGTCATAAATTACTAACTATTTTTTCATCGATAATAATAAATAGCTTTAACATAGCACTCACTGGTAAATTTAATAATAATATGACATGTCTAGGATGGCAAGCAAAAAACAAGAGGAACTAGTTAGCAACCATAATATAGCCAGCAAGATCTCATTACATTTACTTGGAATATGAGGCATTAAATAATGTACTGCCCTTGCAAATAACGACTGTGGTTCGTGATTAGTATTGACATTGTGGTCTGGATTAGTAGCAATACAATACCCGTCTCATGGAAGAATCCTTCTGTTACTATTGTTAACTTCACGATTCTATGTTGCATTAGAAGTGGAACTTCTGACACTGAAAAATATTCTCTTTTCCTGATCTGGTATTGGGCATCTCATATGGTAGCTTCTTGATGCGACAGCTCCAAGGAGAAAATAAGTCTGTTAAAGATTTCATGATCCAGAGTTTCGATTCCTGCTGGACCTATGAGGAATAACTGGAATACGAACCTGAGTAGCGCCACAATGACGATTATAGCTATAATGATTTTATGCATTTGAAGGGAGTATTAGATAAGCATGTTCTACTGCTGATATATACCTTGTTTATCATCCTGGTCACCACTCCTCTTAGTAGTCTCTAGATAGTATTCTCATTTTTAAAACTCTGAATAGCATGGTTAAAGAAAGGATTTTGTTATATTGGCGAATACCTGCTGATTATACTTTACGAAGAAATTAAATTAAAGGTGATTGTATAAACAGCTATTGTATTATTAGGTAGTTCGCTGTTATGGATCTAACTGTTATATAGCTTTATAGTTTAGAGGAGTATACATATTGTAATATGAGTAATACAAATGCTTCAGAAGATAATGTAGAATCGCATTCAGCATATGGAAATAACGCCTGTAAAGAGTATAGAAAGAAAGAGAAGTCGAAAGATGCTGCTAATACTTCAGCCCAAAATCAAGTTAATCCTATAAACGGCAGAGAGCTAGAAGAAGGACAGACCTTCCAATATTAGATAATTGGCATATCGATAACAACAATCTTTGTTTATAGCGCGGCATCATTACTTTAGCTTCAATATACTTTAAACATAGAGGCTATTCTACTGTTCTACTGACAATACTATTTTGTAATCGCTGTAAGATCTTCCAATTTCAGATGCGCTTGCTTTTATGTTCTTGTTATAATATATCGTAGATAATATCAACATGTAATCTCCTTCCCGTGGAACTGTTACTATATCTCCTAGCGCATTATTCATAGGGCTTGGTTTATTGTTTCTGCCTTTACATTATCAGGAAGTGATCCCATCCATGGTTTTTAGACCTAGGAGTTTATTTGTTTAACTCTGATAGCGATAAGGTCGACCAAATCTCCAGAATAAGATTCATTAGCAAGATAAATGTCACCCACAATAGGTAGAACTGGTCAAAAGTGGCGGTTTGTTTAAGATATAGAAATACTTTAAATCATAACAACTTTGAAATTAATTTTTAGACAGAAAAAACTGCCATCATCATCTTTTCCTATATCGATATAACATATACTTGACAATCAGTTTATAATATAAAGCAATTTCTACTCGTACACAATGTATTTGTAGGATTAATAACTGCTAATATAGATCACCAGAAATTGTCCTCTCAGCAAATAACTAGACTCAAAATAGTACTTTTACTTATCTCATCATATATTGCTGTAGAAGTAATTGGTGGTTTATTGACAGGCAGTTTGGCTTTGATTGCTGACGCTGGGCATATGCTTACTGATGCTGGAGGTCTGGCTTTGGCTCTCTTTGCCATAAATTTTTCTACCAAGCCCGCAACTCCACAACGAACTTATGGCTTTTATAGAATAGAAATACTTGCAGCATTGGCAAATGGTGCTGTATTAATTTTGGTCTCTATATATATCATATACGATGCATACCGACGTATTATTGAGCCTCCCGAGATTCAAAGTATCCCAATGATATTGGTAGCTGCTATTGGCTTGGCAGTAAATTTGGTTGGAATGAAACTACTTAAAGTCCATGCTAAGGATAATCTGAATATCGAAGGGGCATATTTGGAAGTTCTTAAAGATACTTTAGGTTCTGTTAGCGTTATTTTGGTTGGTGTGATAATATTTACTACTAAATTTTATCTAGCAGACCCAATTATCAGTGTTGGCTTGGCATTCTATATACTTCCCAGGACATGGTCACTGATGAAAAAGTCAATCAACATATTAATGGAGGGAGTTCCTATGAATATCTCATATGAAGAAGTAAAGAAAGCCATACTGCAGATAAAAGGTGTAACAGGCGTATTCGACATGCATATATGGACTATAACATCTGGCATGGATGCTATCACAGCACATGTAGTAGTAAGTGATCCTAGCAAATCACAAACAATTCTAAAGGAAATATCTTCTATCCTAGAAAAGAGATTTAAAATTACACATACAACAATTCAAATAGAAACCTATCATACTTAATGCAGAACTTTCCATAACTATACTCTAGATACTGTATTATTGACTAGGTTGACGAAATCAAAATAATGTACGTTATTGATGAATTAACTGGTTATCAAAATTGAGTCTTCACGATTATTTATATTCTCAATTATCGAATAAATCATGCTAATCAATTGGATAGTATTCTTCAAATAAATAATGTTAAAAAGTATTTTCCTGCAAATATAGGTGTTCGTAGGATTTTTCATTCGACAGGCAGCCATTATATCAAAGCAGTAGATGATGTAAGCCTCACAATTGAAAAAGGAAAAGTGTTTGTTCTTGCCGGTGGATCTGGATCTGGAAAGACTACTTTGGCAAGATTAATTTTACGCGCAATTGATCCAGATAGTGGATCGATTGTGTTTGATGGTGAAGATATTACAAGAAACACTGGAAAAAAACTAAAGAAGTTCCACGTCAATACACAGATGATACATCAAGACCCTTATACCTCGATTAATCCTCGTATGAAAATAATGGATGTCATAATGGAGCCATTAAATATCTACAATAAACAAGATTCTAAACAACAGCGCATTGAAAAAGTATTAAAATCGTTAGAGGATGTACGTTTGGAGCCTGCGATAGATATCGCAGAGAAATTTCCACATATGCTTTCAGGAGGTCAACGGCAAAGGGTGTCCCTAGCAAGAGCACTTGTTCTAAAGCCAAAATTAATTGTAGCTGATGAACCTGTCTCTATGCTAGATGTTTCTATCAGAGCTGAAATACTCGAGATTGTGAAAACTTTAAAAGATAAATTCCGAATTTCCTATCTCTATATAACTCATGACCTGTCTACTGCGAGATACATAGGAGATAATATTGCAATTATGTTTAATGGTAAAATAGTTGAGACAGGCCCTATAGATCGGGTTTTGTTAAATCCACTTCATCCGTATACGCAGGCGTTAATTGATGCGGTTTCTGAACCTAATCCTGATAATAATTTGCAAAATAAAACAAATTCGTATTAAAGAGGCAAAAGATACAGTTCTATCTATCTGAAAGTGGATGTAAATTTTTCTATCAATATCCATATTCATGTGGTGAGTGTAAAAACGAACCGAAGTTGTCAGAAGAAGATCTTTTATGTGTCTTTTTTATTTACCCTCCACGGATCGGATCTCTGCAAGTGACAGTTGATTTGGATGTCTGTATTTTACAACTTGTGAAACACCATTTTTAGAATACACACCATAGATTAGGTCTACTTTGGTTATTGTAGAATCTTTCAGCGTAACCATTACAATTTGGTTATCCTTTGAGCGCTCAAGCAGCACTTGAGATAACCTTTCAGTATTTTGGGCATCAAGATGTGCATCCACCTCATCCATCAAATAGAAGGGAGACGGTTTGAGAGACTGAATTGCTAATAAGAAAATTGTCGCGGCCATGGTTTTTTCCCCACCCGACAATGCTGTTGACTCACGACCTTGTTTTCCGGGAAATTGTACCATTAGCATTATGCCGCTTGAAAATACATCTTCGACATTCTCTATCTCCAACCATGCTACTCCACCTGTTACTTCTGAGAAAGTCTTTCTTATGTCATTATCAACTTTATTAAATGCATCCATGAAGACATTTTCCTTTTCTTTGACAATTTCGTCTATGAAAAGGACAATAGAATTGCGTTCCGTTTCCAGATGGTTCTTTCTATTAGACATGCTTCGATAACCTTCAATGACCTGGACATAGCTTTCATCTGCACGTAAATTAATTCTAGCTTTTATTGCTTCATATTCACGTGTAAGTTCTTTTATAACTGTATCAACATCAAATGTTTCCAGCAAACTCTTGTATCCCAACCAATGCAGATCGTTAGTCAAGCGTGACTCTTGCGCAGTTTGATCTAGAATGTCCTTTCGAAGTAATGCGTTATCCTTTTCTATGGTGTTATACTCTTTATTGAGTTTTCTTTCATTTTCATTCATCAGTTTCAATTTTTTTTCGTATTCTTGTACTATACTATACGAGCTGCCCGAAGAATCTATTATCTGCTGTTCTTGGTCTCTGAGAGAAGTAAGCTCTGATTCAATTGATTTTAATTTTATTTCTAATTCTTTTGCCTGAGTACGTCTGTGGCTGAGTTCTGATATTAATTGGTTCTTCTCATCTTCGATTCCCTTCATTCGTTCTAAACTTATTTCAATTTTGCTATTCATACTCGCTGACGATGTCATTGTTTGACGCAAATCAAAATCTAGTTCTTCTATTGATTTGAGAATTAGATTTCTTCTTAAATTTATTTTATCTAATTCATTTCTAATGGTGGAGTCGTCTATAGCACCTATTCTTTCTAAAACCTTCTTCATAGAAGGTGTTAAAATGGAAAGGCGCCGTACAACTCTGTCCACATCTATTGTTAGAGTATTTCTCTCTGACTGAGATAGCGCATTATCAGAGACAAGTTGTTGTTGTTTTTTTTCTACTTGCTCCATCATAATAGTTTGAGATGAAATTTGGTGATTCAAATTGCTAATTCTTGCTTCAATTTTTATTTTCTCAGACTCTGAAGAATTAATTTTTAAGATGAGCTCTTCTAGAGCATTTTTCTTTGTCTCAATTGTAGTTCTTAATGTCTCGAGAGATCCTCTTAGAATATCAACAGTAGCGCTAAGAAGGATCGCCTTTGTCAGATCTGATATTTTAGATCCGAAATCCAGTGACATACATGCACCTTTAGGTTCAAAAAGCTCGCCATCAACCGATACTGCCCGGTATCCTTGTTTTGATAGAATATATGCCGCTGTGGGACCTTTAACAATAAAAGTATTGCCAAATATAAAATTGCTTAATTCTTTAAAATCAGAATATACAAAATCGGCTAAATTACCGATAATGCTGACATCTTCATAAGGAATTTTATAGTATTTGATACATTTTATTATATCTAAAGGAATAATCTTAAGACGAGGCAATTTTTTTATTTTTGCATATTCTGCAATTGAAATCATTGATTTTACATTATCGACTACAAATGCCTTCATCCATTCTGAGCCGGCCGCAAAAATTGACTTTTCATATTTTTTGTCCCAGGTCATCATATGATGAACCAAACCTTTGATTCCAAATTTTTCGGAACCTTTCATTAATTCTGCAATAGCAAAGTCTTCATTCCTAGCGTTCTTTGCAATAATAGATTTTGCTTCATATTTTGTCGTTACATTGTCTGCTCTACTTAAAAGAATAGATGAGCTTTTAAGCTCTTTTTCAAAGGTACTTTTTAAAGTTTTTAAATTTTGAAGTGTTCTAACTTCAGCTTCCAACTTTGTATTTTGTAATTTCAATGTTTCATGAAGATCTACCAATAATGTTGTGCCATTATCTACTTCATTTTTTAAAGAAATAGCATTCAATTTATTAGCTTTTAATTTCTCCTCATTAGCTTTAACTTTTTCTTCAAGCCTTGCGAACGAAACGTCAAGATCATTTTTGATTCGCAAAAGCATATCATATCTATATTCTAATTTATCCCTGACTCTAGCGTAAATTGCAATTCTTCTAGTCAGTTTCTCTAATTCATTATCGATATCTCCTAACTCTGTTTTTAAAGTGATAATCTTGGATGATTTGTCATTCATAATAGTCTTGTTCTGATCGGCCTCATGGCTAATATCATCTAATTGTCTCTTCATGTTTTGTTTTTCTAAATCTATCGAAGGAATTCGCTTTTCAATTTGAAGACAACGCTGTTCTGACTCCTTTATCATTGCTTTCATTCTTTCAGATTCATATACTATGTTTGCTATTCTACTGCCAATTTGTGCTTTAGACCTATTTGCAATATCTATATCTTGGATAAATTTCATCTTTTCTGAATCAATTTTCTGAATTTGTGATTGAATTTCTTCTATCTGTTTGAACAATTCTGTAACTTTTAAACTATTAGATTCGAGAAGTCTGTTTTGCAATTCCAGCTTATTTCTAACTGAGATTATTGCATTCGAAAGTTGAATCGCTTTGAATCTTTTAAGTTCGGATTCTAACTGTTCATATCTTAATTGGTCATTTCTCTCTATCTCTAATTCATCAATTCGCCTGCGAATTTCTCCCATTCTTGCAAGTGCAACTTCAAGTCGTCTGTCAGACTCTTCCAACTGCTTTAGTGCCTCTGTCTTCTTCTCGTCAAAATATGAGAGTCCAACAATGTCCTCAATAATCTTTCTACGCTCCTCCACATTTAATTCAGATATACGGGTTATCATTCCCTGCTGAACAATATTGATCTTGTTTGGTGCAGCCATTACTGCTTCTAGCAATTCTACGATGGTGGTTTTAGATACCTTTTTGCCGTTAAGATGGTATTGACTGTCTCCTGTTTGGCCTTCCATTTCTCTAGTTAAGATTACTAAATCAGAATCTATAGGAATGCCTCTATCTATGTTGTCAAAAGTTAAACTTACTCTAATGAGTCTATGGGAGCTGTTTTGACTATCATGAAATAATGATTGAAGTTTATCGACACGTAATGATTTAGGACTATTTTCACCTATAGCGAACATTATAGCATCTAAAATATTGCTTTTCCCCGAGCCATTAGGTCCAGTGACGGCTACAAGTCCTTTTTCAAAACTGATTAATGTATTCCTAAAACCAAATGATTTGAAGCCGTAAATTTCGAGTTTTTTAATGTAAACCAATGAATGATTGCTAATGAGAGCTTACTGGGACTATTATATGTTTTAGAGCATTATCGATCTCCTTTTTGTAAATATTTTTAACCTATATCTATCTCTCTCTTTTTCCTTCAACAAACTCTATGAAATTTGCTTTAGCTTGGGAATATGTCATCTGTACAGGAGGATGTTTAAAGCAATATGCAGAAATGCTCTCAAGTGGACCAGAAATATCCCTATCAAGAGCTAATCTTGCTCCTCTTATTGCATCAATCATTACTCCTGCGCTGTTATATGCATCTACTACACGTAGTTTAAGATCTAGTTCTACTGGAATATTACCAAAATATCTACCTTTCATTGAAATGTAGCATATTTTGTCATTTTCTAGAAATCTAACAAAATCTGACGGTCCAATACGCATAGGAATTGAATACGGTATCATTGCTTCTACTGCACTTGTCTTACTTATTCTTTTGTCTTCAAGTCTTTCTTCATCAAGCATATTGTAAAAATCCATGTCACCTCCTATGTTCAGTTGATAAGTTTCATCTATCTTTACTCCTCTGTCAACGAACAATTTTACTAATGTCTTGTGTAATACAGTAGCACCCAACTGACTCATTACATCATCACCTGCACAAGGAAGATTCCTATTTTGGAATGATTGTTGCCATTTTGGCATAGAGGCGATAAAAACAGGTATGGCATTAATAAAACAGACTCCCGCATCAAGACACCTTTGAGCATAAAATTGGCTTGCACGTCTACTTCCAACAGGAAGATAATTTAAAAGAACCTCTGCCTGAGCATCTTTTAGAACCTTTGCAACGTCGATAGCTGGTTCATTGGAGATTTTGACCTTTTCATTATAATGCCTACCTATTCCATCTAACACCTCTGCCCTTTCAACCTTGACATCCATTTTATTTACATCATAAATCTTGACTGTGTTATTTGGTTTCTCAAAAATCGCTTCTGAAAGGTCTTTGCCTACCTTGGTATCCACTACATCAAAAGCTGCAACAAATTCAATATCGCCAGGTTCAAATCCTCCTAAATTATAGGCAGTAAGACCTATTGACTCTCTGTTTTTATTGTAATAACCAACACCTTGAACAAGAGCAGATGCACAATTTCCAACGCCTGCAATAGCAATGCGAATTTTCTTAGACATAAAAAAGATACCATGTTTACACAGTATTTAATCTATATATTGAAAAAGGAAGATAATAGGTATACATTAATCTAAATAAATATTTCATATTTATCAAGCCAGTTGCCATTACCATTACATAATTTAATGTGCATTTAATAATGATAAATAACTATGATAATACGTAGTTATCTGAGTAATATAATGAATAATATAATCGAAATGTAAACAAATCCTTTCTTAATTCTTGAGTCTAGAAACTTATCGCAACCAGACTACCTACCATCTATAGCCGGGGTCATCTTCTAATACTTTTTCAAATATAGAAAGATAATTAGTTGTCATTATTTTGTCTGTAAACATTTCTTCCACTCTCTTCCTACAAGATTCCGGAGTACATTGATCTAAGTTATAAATATATTTCTTTAATTCTTCGATGGTTTCACCTAAGAAACCATTAACTCCATTTACAACTATATCATTTAATCCTCCGTTATTAAGAGCAAGTATAGGT
>JAREAI010000339.1:0-3152 GCA_029240435.1 Nitrososphaeraceae archaeon
CTCCCCGATAGCTTAAAAGATGTTGCAGGAGAAACATTTTCTAATATCAATCTTTCAATAATTAACATCTCAATTAATCCACTGGTTCTTTATCCAATTCTAATAGGAGCATCAGGGCTGATTGCATCGATCATAGGAGCAATGACCATTACCTCAAGACAAATTAAAGATCCTATGAAGCCTCTAAACATAGCCTTCATAATTAGCGCTCTTATAGCAATTGTGTTGAACTTTTTTATGACTACTATGTTCTTTGGAAATACAATACTAGCCTACGCTCTCTTCGGTACAACTGTTGTAGGTGTGATATTGGTTCCTATCATTCAGAGAATTACAGATTACTTTACTAATTACAAGTATAAACCAGTTAGAGAAATTGTGGATTCTATAAAGTGGGGATATGCCTCGAATGTTTTGACTGGAATCACGATGGGCATGAGGTCTACAGGTCCATTTATGCTTGCTATTGTGGTAGTATTGGGTACTTCCTATGGAATTATTTTCGGCATCACTGGAGATCCCTTAATGGGTATCTACGGTACTGCAATGGCTGCTACAGCCATGCTTAGTTTAGCTGGCATAGTATTATGTATTGATGCATTCGGACCGATCAGCGATAATGCGGGAGGACTAGTTGAGATGACAGGTATGGGAGAAGAGAACCGAACTATTACGGATAAGATAGATGCTGTTGGAAACACTACAAAGGCAATCACAAAAGGGTTTGCTATAGCCAGTGCTGGTCTAGCGGCATTGGCTATGATTCAGGCGTTTCAACATGAAGCAGACAAAATCTTTCCAACAAAAGAATTCTTGTACTCTCTATCCGATGTAGGATTGGTTATAGGACTCTTAGTTGGTGGCCTGATTCCTTTCTTTGTGACTAGTCAACTAATTACTGGTGTAGGCAATGCTGCATCGAAAATGGTCGAGGAGATAAGAAGACAATTTAAAGAAAAGCCGGGTATTTTAGATGGAAAAGAAACGCCTGACTACGCACGATGTGTAGATATTGCAACTACTGCTAGCCTGCGAGAGTTATGGAAGCCTGCTCTGGTAACTGTAGCGGCACCTATTATTATAGGAATTATATTAGGACCTACCGCAGTGGCAGGTGTGTTGATGGGCGCCGTTGTCAGTGGACTATTTTTAGCCTATCATCTTGCAAACAGCGGTGGTGCGTGGGACAATGCTAAAAAATATGTTGAACTGCTGGGAAAGAAAAAGACAGAAGCTCATGCAATAGCAGTAGTTGGCGACTTAATCGGCGATCCGTACAAGGATACGGCGGGCCCAGCTCTAAATACTGTAATCAAGTTGCTAAATACAGTCGCAATAGTATTTGTGCCGGTCTTTATTGCTGTCCTTGCGCTATAATGGAAAGAGAGAGAGAAAGAGTAGTTTATAAAAGTATAAAGGCAGGTCGTAAGAGTGGCTTTGGTATAATAATAAATGGCACTTCAAGGCAAATTTGATGCTAAGGCATTTGAAAATGAGATTCGCAGTCATTTAGATAAGATAAATCTGAATACTCTTTTGAAAAATGAGCCTTTTGATAATAATAACGATATAGTAAGCTATATCGAGGGTCCTCCCACACTGAATGGAGAACCACATGCAGGACATTTAAGAGGACGTATAATTAAAGATGTCTGGTATAGATTTAATACTTTACAAAAAAAGAAGGTGATTTTTAGAGCTGGCTGGGATACTCAGGGTCTACCAATAGAATTGCAGGCTGAAAAGGAATTAGGATTGACAGGAAGCAAAACAGATAATCTTAAGAAAGTTGGAATCGAAAAAATTGTCGAAACATGCAAGAAATTAATTTCACATTATAATGAGAAATGGGTTAGTGCAGACAAATTATTAGGTATGTCATTTGACTATGAAAATGCATACTGGACTTTTTCTGACGGATATATTGAAAGAGAATGGCAATACTTAAAGAAAGCTTGGGAGAATAAAATATTACAGGAATGGTTTAGGGTTGTTGCATACTGTCCGTCATGTCAAAGTTCTCTTAGTAATGCTGAGGTTAACCAAGGATATGAAATAGTCGAGGATCCGTCTTTCTATTATAAAGTCAGATTAACCACTACAGAAGATACGTATCTCATAGTCTGGACAACCATGCCTTTTACAGTAGTTACAGATGAAATGATCGGAGTCAATCCAGATGCTAAATATGTATATGTAACAGTAAAAAACAACAACGGCAAAGAAGAAGAAAAGTGGATTGTTGCAGAAGCCCGATTGCAGGATTTGATGAAACAGTTCAGAATTTATCAATTCAAAATCGAAAAAACAATTTACGGTAAAGATCTTGATGGCATGCATTACATTCATCCTTTACTTGATTTGATACCAGAACTTGACAACTTGGCAAAAGAAGGATCTATTCACTTTGTCGTAGCAGAAGAGTTTGTAGATGCGGTTGCAACCGGCAGCGGCATAGTTCATCTGTCTCCAGCAAACGGTGAAGTAGATTTTGATATTGCCACAAAAAGAAATGTGCCAATATTTGTACCAATAGACGATAGAGCTTTCTTTACCGAAAAAGCAGGAGAATTTAAAGATATTTTTGTCAGAGATGCTGATCACACGGTAATTAAAGCAATGGAAGACGCAGGTGCTGCTATTAAATCAGGTACGATAAAACATCAATATCCAACTTGCTGGCGTTCTCATCACAAACTGGTCTGGGTTGCTAGAAGAGAATATTTTTACATTATAAAGAAGCTTGGCGATCTACCAATAGAAGCAGCACAGAAGGTAGAATATTTTTATGAACCTCCAAAAAATAGATTTTCTGAAATTATAAAGGAACAGGTACCATGGTGTATATCAAGGGAGCGTATTTGGGGTACGCCTCTTCCAATTTGGTCGTGTCCTGAATGCGGACACAAAGATCCATTATTCTCAAGAGATGAAATCATAAAAAAGGCAAGCAATCTTCCTGATGGTCCCCAGTTTGAACTTCATAGGCCTTGGATTGATAGGATTGTAATAAAATGTGACAACTGTGGTAGAGAAAATATGCAAAGAGAACCTTTTGTTCTAGATACATGGCATAATAGTGGTGGAGCACCCTATGCTTCACTCAGCGATGTGGAATATCAGAATCTAATTCCTGCTTCCTTCCTAACTGA
>JAREAI010000073.1:0-14803 GCA_029240435.1 Nitrososphaeraceae archaeon
TAATTACAGGAACAGGGGAAAGATCATTTTGTGCAGGTGCAGATATAAGATATGTAGTAAATGTTGATCCTATCGAAGCAGAAAGATATGCAACCTTTATTCATACTTTACTTAATAAAATAGAGAATCTACAAAAGCCTGTTATTGCTGCAATAAATGGTTATGCTTTAGGAGGAGGATGTGAACTTGCATTGGCATGTGATATCAGAATAGCATCTAGTAATGCAAAGATAGGCCAGACGGAAGTTACAATTGGTATTCCTCCGGGATGGGGAGGTACTCAGAGAGTATTAAGAATTGTTGGTCCCGCGAAAGCAAAAGAACTTATCTATACTGGTAAAATGATGACAGCAGAAGAAGCAGAACAAATTGGACTTGTTAACAAAGTAGTTAGTTTGACTGCTGAAGAAGAAGGAATAGTACTATCATCCGCAGCTCCAACAACAGCAAGTAGAACTAGTAATATAGCATCCAATAATCCTTCTAAAGAAGGACGACAGGAAAAACAAAGATCTAACGAACTAGCTAAAATTCTAAACAAAAAGTTATTGGATGAATGTCTCTCCTTTGCAAAAGAGATTACAAAGAATAGTTTTATTGCTGTTAAAACTAGCAAAATGTTAATCAACAGAGGAATTGATGTGGATATTGATACAGGATTACGTTTAGAAATTTATGGTTGGGCATTATGTTTTGCACATGAAGACAGACAAAAAATGATGTCCTCTTTTTTGAATAAAGGAAAGCAACAGAAAAGGAGCTGAATTTTCTATGAGACTCTGAAATGGATGGTTATATCTCAGACCTTCAAACACTAATCAAACAACCTAGTGTATCTAAAAAAACAAGGGCTTAACGAATGTGCATATCTTGTTGCGAGTATCATGAAGAGCAGGGATTAGTACCGAGGTATTATACCTTGATGGTGACGGCCATAGTGATGATAATAACAAAAATGGCAATAAAGAAACATTGCTTCTCCTGCACCTCCAATAACATATGGAGACAGTAATAAACAACAGCGACTGCTACCTGTGCAATTATATGAGTCAATCACATTAAAAATCTGATTTACAAATAGATGAATCATAATATATTAAAGATATTTTCATAGTAACAGAAATATTAGTCATTGCTAATATTTCTACTACTCAAAATGGATTAAACATAGGAGAAATTATTGGAATTGCGGCCCTTGTTGGTACTGCCATAACTTTCGTTATGACATATCTTCACTGCAGTCAGTCAGAGCAAACAATCTGTATCTGCTTCATATTCATTAATACTAATTCGTAATAGTAGTATAAGATATTCAAAAGATGGATTTATTAATAATACTATTTTGCAGAACAGCAAAATAAGGTTGAAGAGATTACAGATATAGAAATACAAGCAGCAGTCAATTCTTGATTTATCTAACTGATCAGCAGCGGATACTGTAACTATTATAAGTGCATAAGATTCGATTTAACTTTACGCCTAATACTAGCTGTGGATGGAAGAGGTACAATGTATGGCTTCCATTTGAGATAATTTCGATCTTAATGATTTAGATGATTTTTGATTTTGAAGAAAAACGAAAATACAGTAACATTAAATTTGAATGATGCATACTGTCGGTCCTACCGCATTAAAGTTTCTTCCTTACGATATATTGAGAGAGCAATATAAAATGAGTTGAAACTTATTCAAACATGGTATAAATATATTATTCTGTGATCATCATCGCGCTTGTTCCATTCAGTATTTGTCCACGAATTTCTCCATTTGGATTCTGCTGTGTATGAACATTAACATATGTCTGTTCATTCTGCATAGCAGAAGTAAGATTTGATAGCAGTTGGCCAGCCATTGGACCTTCTAGATTGGTAGCAGTGATGTTTCCTTCTGACAATACTTCAGTTGTCATTGCAGTTGTTGGAGTTTCAGATTTGAATAATGTGATTACAATAGGTCCATTTTCACCTACTTGACCTCTATGGATATGAGCTGCTGTAACATTTTCTATATCTGTAACATTTACTGTATACATTATGTTATCTTGTCCTAGTTTAAATTCAGCTCTACCAATTGCAGAGGTATTATTTACCGGTGGAACTTCTTCGAACCCTGTCAGTTCTATAATGAATCTTTCTTGTTGTTCTTCTCCTGCAAACGCTGAAGTTGGAAAATCAATAGTTGCTTCTACTGTTATAGTTACTAATGCTACTATGACAATAACAAATATCATTACAGTCACTGTGCTTTTTATTTTCATCAATTAGTCTGTAGATTATATCACATTTAACAGATTTTCTAAATTAAGCCTCCACATTCATTATGATGATGAGATTCTAGATAACAGAATTATAGTGACAAAACATTACGGTCACATTCCGTACGTTGAAAACCAATTAAGTTAAAAAGTTTTTCTGCACTTCTCATTTGAAAATAGGTATTTAGTTTATCAGTTTTCTTAATATCATTTATACTATATTAAATTTAAATACCTTCTTCATTGTCCCAACATGTGAGAGAGAAGGATCAACAATATTATTTATATTGATACATTTTTTTACTAATTCCTAAACATCAGAAATATCATCTCAAAATATTTGCTTAGAACTCCTAATGCTATTGTGTTTCTTCTGAATTATTCAGCACGACAAAAAAATTATATAAAACTACAATTTCATCAATTTCTAGATCTTAAGTTATAGTTAACTTGTCATATCTTCAAAAATCCTTATAAAGACTTGCTAAATATATATGTTTAAATGTTCATCAGCCAGAAATGTTATCAAAATGTATTAGATATAATTTTGATTGCCTCACTGGCCAGTAGCTTTGTACTCATACAGCCAGGTTATTCAACTATTACAAGCAACAACGGATCAAATACAAGTAATAATAATCTGGATGTTTCAAAAGAAGTTTTTGTAGCAGATTACGCCAATATACGTATACAAAAGTTCGATACTGACGGTAAATTCATAACAAAGTGGGGTACTGAAGGAGATGCCAAAGGACAGTTCAAGATACCCCATAGCGTCGCAGTGGATTCTTCAGGTGGTGTATACGTAACAGATATGATAGATCTATCTGTAAAAAAATTTACAGCAGATGGTAAATTCATAACAAAGTGGGGTACTAAAGGAGATGGTAATGGTGAATTTCGTCATCCACATGGCATTGCCATTGATTCTTCAGGTAGTGTATACGTAACAGATATGACAAATCTCAATATTCAAAAATTTACAGCAGATGGTAAATTCATTACCAGTTGGGGTAGTAAAGGAGATGGTAATGGTAAGTTTATGGCTCCAGAGGGTATTGCTGCCGATCCCTTTGGTAATATTTTCGTATCAGATACTGCGAATAATAATATTCAAAAATTTGCTGCAGCAGATGGTAAATTCATAACAAAGTGGGGTACTAAAGGAGATACCAAAGGACAGTTGAATAGTCCAACAGGTATTGATGTTGACTCTTCTGGTAATCTTTATGTTGCTGATGATGGCAATAGTCGTATACAAAAGTTTACGAATAATGGAGACTTTATTACTATGTGGGGGTCTAAAGGATCCAAAAACGGCCAATTAGATAGGCCTCATGATATAGCTATAGATTCATCAGGCAATAATGATGTGTATGTAGCTGAACAGGGCAATTTTCGAATACAGAAATTTACAGCAGATGGTAAATTCATAACAAAGTGGGGTACTGAAGGTGCAGATGACGATCAATTTCAAGATCCACATAGTGTTATTGTCCATTAGCTATTAGCCTAATGTATTAACCTAATAACAATATAAATAATAGACAAAGCAAACATACAGATGTCATTATTATTATTGTGGTTATTATTAAGCTAAATATATTCTACCTTACACCTTTTATTCGGCCAACTGGCTTCTAAAACACATTTATCCGTAGAATAATGAGCATGCTTTTTCAATAAATTATTTTAATTTGTAATATCGCAGCTTTAGGAATGAAGATTGTTTATATTTTGATGTTGAAGTGACATTTTATTAAGAATAAAAATATTAACCCTTTTTAGCTCTATGCTAAAAGCATGACAATAACAATATCAGACACCATAGTAAAGAACTTGCTTGATTTACTAGGTTACTCTTCACTTTATCCACCACAGGAACTTGCTCTATCAAAGGGTCTTTTAGAGGGCAAGAACTTGCTTGTTACCACTCCTACTGCGAGTGGTAAGACACTAATCGCAATGATGGCTGCAATAAAAATAATCGAAAAGGGTCTAAAAGTTATTTATCTTACTCCATTAAGGGCACTAGCTACAGAAAAATACCATAATTTTCGTGCACTTGAGGGTTTAGATATTACAGGTAGAAAGATAAGAGTCAAAATTGCTAGCAGCGACTATAATTCATCAGGAAAGGAAGTACAAGATGCAGATGTTATTGTTTTAACAAATGAAAAAATGGATTCACTTATGCGACACGGCGCTGAATGGATTTCTGATGTAGGACTTTTTGTGGCTGACGAAGTTCATTTAATCGGTGAACGAGAGCGTGGCCCTACTTTGGAGATGATGCTAACTACCATATGCAAAATATATCCGAAATCACAGATTCTAGCGTTAAGCGCAACGGTTGCAAATTCTGACGATATTGCAGACTGGCTGAAATGTGAATTAATCGAAAGTAGTTGGAGACCAACAAAGTTAGTAGAAGGAGTTTATGAGAATGGGAATATTCGTATGAATGATGGCACTAGCTTCAAAATTGTAACTTCAGTTGGCGTTACTTCTGCTGCAATAGATATTGCAATTGATTCTCTAAAGAATGGTGGACAAGCTTTAATTTTCGTAGAAACTCGTAAACGTGCTTTTTCTCTTGCCGCTAAGGCGGCAGAAGCAGTTTATAAGAGGATCGATAAATCTGCTCGGGAGATGGCATTAGAAATATCATCTCAGATCGTCAACAAAGGTGACGATACTGAACTAACAAGAAATCTTTCTCATCTATTGTCCAAAGGTGTAGGATTCCACCACGCAGGCTTAGGGTCCTCAAGCAGAGACATTGTAGAAGAGTCATTTAAAAAAGGCATAATTAAGTTATTAACTGCTACTCCAACACTGGCCGCAGGCGTTAACTTGCCTGCGCGGCGTATAATTCTGGCTAGCATTTTACGCTATGATGCGGAATATGGTGGAAATATCCCTATCAGTGTTTTAGAATACAAACAACTCTCTGGTCGAGCAGGCAGACCACAATATGACACTTTTGGAGAAGCAATAATAGTAGCGGAATCCGGAGTTAGTGCAGAAGATCTATATAACCACTATATTCTAGGTAGTCCCGAGCCTCTACGCTCACAACTGATGAACGACAGAGCAATAAGGGTTCATCTTCTTAGTACTATTGCAAGAGTTCCTGGAATAAAAAAAACTGAAATTTACGATCTATTTGAAAGTACATTATTTGCAAAGAAGTATCAGAAAAATACTGTAGTTTTCAAAGTTGATGCTGCCTTAAGTTATCTTGAAAATGAGTATTTTATCAAATGTAGGAATGATAGATATGTCGCTACAGACTTTGGAAGAAAATCAACACTACTTTATATTGATCCATTAACTGCAGTAGAATTTAGAAAAGCAATAGGTGCGCGCGAATGTACGACAACAAGAAAAAATAATGATGGTAATGACAGTCACACTTTAGGTTTTCTTCATATGATTACTACTAGTGCAGATTTCTATCCAAAACTATCGCTGAGGAAAAAAGATTTTGAGGAATTAAGTTCATTAATTCAGCGACATGGTCATGAACTCTTTTATCAAATAAGTGAATATGATTGCTCGAGAAGTCTATTGGCTCTCTATGAGTGGATAGAGGAAACTAGTGACAGGATGATAAGTGACAATGTTGGAGTCGAACCAGGAGATATGCATAGAATGGTGGAGATCGGTGACTGGTTAGCATACTCATTGTATGAAGTTGCAAAATTGCTTAAACGGGAAGATTTGCTCACAGAAATACATGATCTTCGGACACGGATAAAATATGGTGTGAAGGAAGAATTAATTCCGATTGTTGCTCTTGAAGGAATTGGTAGAGTACGAGCTCGAGCGTTATATAATGCTGGTCTTACAGATCCCAGAAAAATTTTGCAGGCATCTAATTCAAAGCTTTCCGCTATTTCAAAAGTTGGACCAACCGTAGCGGCTAAGTTAAAAAAGCAATTAAAGAAGATAGAACAAGAGAAATCATTTAGACACAAACATGAGATAGTAGATAGATAGATTCTGATTAAAGAATATATTCACAATTCAACTTCTCATTTCAAACCAAATCGTTATAATCGTTTATAGAAATATTGTGGTTTTCTACCATATATGCTTTGCCTGTCAATACTCTTCAATAGCTTCTAATATGCTTGTATAAGGTAATAAGATCTGTTTTATGACCAATAATTTAACTATTGTCAATCACGTATTGATAATAAGATTAAATATTATTCTATCCTAAAAGCAATATTCTACTATGGAATTATATAAATCTGCATTATATAATTGGTATTAGCAGATGCTGGATTTGTCTTTTGGAAATAATATTCTAATCTATGGAGTGATTGTTTCAGCCATTTCCTTTTTAGTTACATTAATTGCAACTCCTAAAATGATAAGATCATTAATAGCACAAGGTAGCGTGGTACAAGATTATCATAAGCCTGGAAAACCCGATGTTCCTAGACCAGCTGGTCCTGTGTTGCTTGGCGGGATCGCAGCAGCTGAGATTGTTCTTTACTTCTTAACATTGGATATGACAATTATGGCCATAACGTTGACCACTGTAATTGCATTTATAGTAGGATTTATAGATGATAGGAAAGTTTTACCAGGTTGGTTTAAACCTGCCGCACTGATAGCAGCTGCTATTCCTCTGATTATTTTTGGAGCTCATGGAACTCATCTAAATCTTATATTTGGAAATGCGTTTATTCCACTTCTATATGTACCGCTTATAGTAGTGATCATTCCAATTGTTGGTAATACCATCAACTCAATTGATGTTCTAAATGGAGTCGTCACTAAATTTGTAATTATTACAACTATGCCACTTTTAGTAAGTATAGCTATCTTTGGTGATAATGAAGTATTTCTCGCTGCACTTCCTTTGCTGTTTGGGACAATTGCATTATATTGGTATCATAAATTTCCAAGCAAGATATTTGTAGGTGACTCGGGTACTTTGGTAATGGGATCCATGTATGGGGCAGTTGCAATTGCAGGTAATTCTGAAATTATAGGTGTTATTGCTCTTCTGCCTGCTGTAATGAATTCTTTTCTCTTTCTTGCCAGCGTTAAGAAAATTGTCGAACATAGACAAGTCAAAGTGCGACCTACGGTTATGAGGAGTGATTTCAAATTAGCGGCATCTAAAGAAAAGAATGCACCTATAACTCTTGTAAGATTAATACTAGCAGAAGGTCCTCTCTCAGAAAAAGAAATTGGCTATTATATATCTAATCTAGCAGTATTTTCTTCATCACTAGCCTTCATTTCGATCTTTATACAATATTATTTCTTGTCAGGAGGTATATAGATGAGGCTTACCGGTCTTTTGGGATTTATCACAGTAATGTGGGTAATGATACTAGCCATTACGGCTTTTCTGATAAATTTTGTTGCTCCAATAGATTTTGTTTTATTTAGAAATGGATTAGATAGGCTTATCATATCTTTAATGCAAGCGTCTATTGCCATTATAATCATAATAATATTAGTGTGGGGACTTAATAAAATGAAGGAAATTTATATGCAAAAAAAATTGCAATTGTAAAAAAGTTCCTATGAATTATACATCATAATGCTTTTAATTTTGCAGTAGCTCTGCATATAACATTAAATAATAATATATTGAAATGACACTCTATAGTTTACCAATTTAGTAAATAGAGGAGATAATAATTGCTAGTACTGATCATTTCTCAGAGGATATAATGGACAATCATAATATCGAGCTTAGACTCTACTATGATGATGATAAGAGCAATTAATATACTATAGTAGCAAAATACTAATAACAATAATCGAGTAGCCTATAATGTTATGACCAAAAAATTATCCTCAGTTTTTTTATTTCAATCCTCTGGTAATCCTGATGATAATTAATGTATTTGACAAGATCAAAAATGTATATCTCGACTAAAAGCGGGTTTGCATTTTCAATCATCAAAAGATGATGTGCATTAAAGAACTTAAAAGCACATTTCTTTTGAGTCAATAGCATAATTATATTACCTAATAATGTAGACACCCACTAGAGAATAACCATCATAGAAGATAGTAATAATATGTGACAATATTATTAATAATACAACTATTAGTGATTTGATACAATCACAGCAATAATAATTCTTACCAATCTTGTTCTATCAAACATTTGCGGTCTCATGGATAATGATATTAGCAAGGATTGTTGGCAGGTGGGACACAGTATATATAATAATAAACAAAATTTCAAGATTTGGCATTAGTTCACTACATATAAAATCATATGATGTTGTTTGTTTAGAGAAGCAGATATTTTAAGAAAGGCTGATATCTATGTTATGATATCATTAACGTTGAAAGTAGCCTGAAAATAAATTGTGTGGTTGTGATAAATAATAAAAATAAAAAATAAAATCTTTTTTGATAATAAACGCAGATAAGTACATGTCCTCAATGGTAATGATGAATTTGCTAAAGACCATAGAAAGATCATGTTTTGTTTGCTATCTATTACCTATTCTAACAAATAAGCTAAAGTAAAAAACTTAAAACGATCTATGTCATCATTTTCCATTTTAGAATATTTTTACCTCTATTTTTATAGTGTATTGTTTGAAATAATAAGTAATTATAGAAAACAGGAAATGACTGTCATGTTTTAGATGATTTTAATTAATCTTTATCAGCTGTATAGATTTCTTTGGTTCTTGAATAACTTCGGTTTTCGATAAAGGACCAATTTTTTCCACAAATAGTGCAATTGATGATCTTATTCTTTGAAGAATACTCAAGCTCATAGTGACTACAGCGTATTTGATATTCGCGTTTTAGATTTTCCATCTCTCGAAGATCATCAATATGTCTGACAGGATTCTCTGTCAATATAATACATGTATCTAAAGAATTTTACTTGCTTATCAATCTTTAAATTATGGAATAATAGGAGTTGTATCTCGACGTAATATTAGACAAACCATTATTTCTCCAATTATTTTAGTCTCTGTTAATGACTAGTTGGCTGATGCTACTTATGATTGATTTCTTCATACAGAATTTGTTAAAAGTGTTGTATTGACATGTGTAAGAAAAACATTACCTACGTGGAATTTAGCCGACCACTATTAAGATTGATCTTTTATCTTTGTGTCTTCGGTCTCTTTACATTGTTTTATCATTCTTATAAATTCTTGTTATTTCTATTATATTATTTACGAAACAACCATGTTTTTATTACTATTGTTGATAGCCTAAATAGATATATGTATAGAGCTGCAAGATTTTATAGAGTTGGTGCTCCTCTGGGAATTGAGGAAATGCCTGTACCTCAGATAAATGATAACGAAGCTTTAATCACAGTCCGCGCTACTGCTATGTGTCATAGCGATGTTCATGTTACTACAGGATACTTCCTGTGCAGGGTCCCGTTACGCTTGGACATGAAATCGCAGGCGATATAGAAGAAGTTGGTGAAAATGTAAAAATATCAAAAAAGGTGATAGAGGAGTTGTGTACATTATTTAAATCCATGCGGCGAGTGTCATTTATGCCTTACAGGAAAATCAAGTGTTTGCAAAAATATCTATTCTAGCCCCATATGTATGGATTCTCTGCAGATGGAGGCTATGCTAATACATCAAGGTAGATGCTAAAAGAATAGTGCCGCTTCCTTCGAAGGTGCCTTATGAATTTGGAGCTAGCCTAGGTTGTGCAGGCATTACAGCTATTCATGCGGTAAATTCTATTGGCAAAGTTAGTCTTGGTGATAGGGTTAAAATTGCGTGATGGTATAAAATGAATAACGTCTGGCAAAGGTGTTGATATCGTATTTGATTGTGTAGTAAATAATGATACTATTGACAGCTCTTTAAAGATACTGGCTGATTCTGGCAAACTTGTGATAGTCGGAGTAAATAAAGATCCAGTATATTTTAATCCTATAACATTGACAATGAAAGAAGCATCAATTGCAGGTTCATTTGTAGGAACTAAATATGAATTACAAATACCGGTGGATCTAGCAATGGTTGGAAAATTGAAAGGAGTTGTAAATACCAAATACAGGTTAGATCAAGTGAATGAAGCTTTAACAGCATTAAAGGAAGGAAAGATCATTGGTAGAGCATATTTCGATCCTCATATGTTATAATGCAAAGTTATCTATTGAATATTTTGATGATGCACGTACGAATAATTGCTGTCCGAGAAATTGGATAATCTACAGAAAAAAGAAATTATAACAATTCAATTGAGATTTAAAAGAGATATGGTATTAACTAATTAATTGATTAGTATCATGGTCATTAAATCTCCTATTTTATAATCGAGAAAAAAATTTGGTATTTTGTAAAATAAGTAACCTAACTTGTCTAGATAGAGTAATCCGTTATATTATATGAGGTTATAGATCAGATGATACACTATCTAGAACATTTGCTATTTCGCTCAAATTGGCAACCACATATGTAGGTTTCTCAAATTCATTCATTGGTTGTTGTAATTTGAAAAGCGAATTGGTAGTCCTGATGGTTTTCATTCCTAATTTGTTCGCTGGACCGATGTCGGTGTCAAGTCTATCGCCGACCATGATACAATGCTCTGGACTCGTGTTGGCAAGATTCATTGCCAGACGAAATATTTCTAGATCAGGTTTTCTTACTTTAACTTCTGATGAAAGGACAATAACTTTAAAGAATCGGTTTATTTTGGACTCCTCCAATATCTTTAGAATGTCCACTGATTGATTAGCGATTATTCCAAGATCATATTGTATTAATAGAGAATTCATTGTTTGTTCGGCATCACCAAATAAACAAAAAAAATTTCTTCTTGCTTCTTTTAATTCAGGCTCTAACCTTTCCACAATAATCTTCCCATAACCCTGTTGGCATATTAATTTGCAAACTTCAATAATTAATTCTCTGACACTGCCATGACCTATCTTGCGATTTCTAATAACATTATCTCTTATTGTCTGATAATTTCTAAAATTAATTCTTGCTCCAAAACCATTGAGCATTTCAAAGAACCGCATGTCAAAGTAGTCGATAAAGCCCCATTCATTTATTAATGTCTGCCCTAGGTCAAAGAAAATAAATGGTCTTTTCATATTACCACATTTTTTTATGTTTGATCAATACAAGGGTTTGTATTTGCGCTAATGATACTATTATAATTGTTTATCACTGGCTAATTTGCTATGAATCTATACCAAACAATCTTATTAGTTCTAAAAAATATTGTTATGTAAACTCATAGGTTCTAAGGCGATGGTGAAGATAACAACAAGATCATATCTTTTGTATGGGGCCGCACTAGGTGCTTTAATTATCATTTTAATTACCCTTTTTTTGAATCCTAGTGATAATTCATTATTTTTGTTTGGCCAGAATAATAAAAACCAACAATCTAATGAACAAGGAGGAGGAGAAGATGACTATTATCTCAGAGGAGCAGTCAATAGCACCTCAGGAGAAGGAAAGCAGGTACTTGAAAAATATGAAAAACATCTCTGCGGCGGCACTCCTTTTGAAAAAAATACAGAGTTCATTCAAGAATACTCTATACCAGTAATAGCCTGTTCACAGCCTGTGGGTATAACAATTGATAATAATGATAAAATATGGATTGCAGCAACTTGGGTGGGCTATCTTGTCGTTTTTGATCCTGATTTGAAGAGTTTTGTAGATTTTATTGAAATTCCTAACTGGAGGACAAAAGGCATTTTTGGTTCAATGGTTTGGGGAATGGAATTTGATAAAAAAGGCGACTTGTGGTTTACAGATCAGGTAAACAATGCAATCTGGAGATACTTTACAGCCGAGAAAAGGTTTGAAATGTACAAGGTTCCAACGAAAAGTAGTTATCCTGGACAAGTCTCCTTTGATTCTCAAGGAAGAGTATGGTTCTCTGAAATATTTGGCAAAAAGATAGGTGTTATAAATCCTGATGAAGCAGTAGATAACACGACGAGAGGCATAACAGAATATGAATTAGAATTGGGAGAAGGAGGAGGAGGAAAAGACATTGAGAGTATAGGGCCAACTACTGTTAGTAGCAATGGCAGTAGTAATAGTAATAATAATACTGTTTGGTTTACAGCCGTAGATTTTCCAGAAGGAGGACAGATTGTTAGATTCGATATGAATAGAGAGGAATTTGAAATATTTGATTTACCCATTGGGTCTGGAGTTCCAATAGGTATTGCTGAAGATGATAAAGGAAGACTTTGGATAAACAACCATGCCACAAATCTCTTTTTTATGTTTGATCCCTTGACGGAAAAGGTAGTTCAATACTCTACATCACTTCCAACCTCTAGAAACAATACAACTACTCTTCCATACTGGAACACCTTCAGAGATGGCAAGGTATGGTTTAATGAGCATGAAGGTAATGCCATGGCTTATTTTGATATCGCAAATTCAACATTAGTTGAATATCAGATACCCACTAGATCAGAGATTTGGGGCAATACTTCTAATGCTCTCAAGTTTGCACTAGATAGTAAAGGGTCTGCATGGTTTACAGAGTGGACTGAAAATAAGATTGGTGTGCTTGATTCAAAAAAATTAGATGACCTTCCAATTTGGCTTTCTCTTTCAAAGGACAAGATCATTTTAGATCGTAGAAATCTAGCTGGCAAACAAGAAGAATCATTGCAGATTTTTGTCTATCCAAACAGAAGCAATTTAGACGATCCTGTGAAGATGACTGTTGCAGGGTCTATATCATCATCAGGTAGACTATGGAACATGACTGGTCAATTTAGTGAAGATTTATTCTACTTTCCTAAAGGAGGTTCTATTCTTCCTCATATGGTTACTCTGACATTAGAGCCTACACAATACTTGGTACCTGGAAACTATACTTTAACTGTTGGAGCAAGATACGATAGTATGACTTACTCTAAAATAGTGAGCCTTGGGGTAAAGTAGAAGAACACAACAAAAAGAATAAGAATGCTTTTCTATGATCGGTCTTACTATAAGGTTAATTGATTAATTGATAAAGACATAGAAGAAGTCAATAGTATTTAAAAAATTCAAAAGCAAGTCAGAGAATATATATCATTAAATATAGTAAGAAGAAAATCAAAAACTGATAATTTGGTTTGGTTTGTACGTATATGTCATTATTTTTTTTTATTTTTTATATATTTATTGCAGCTGTTTTTCTCTTCCTTTATGATACTACTAACCTTATTGTTTATCAACAAAAGAATCTGCTTGCATATGCTCACATATTTTCAGATACGCCGAATACCATTACAAAGAATATCGACAAATATCAGGTAGTATTTCTTCCCTTTCCTAATATTCCATTAGTCAATGATAATTCTACCAAATTAAATTTCAGTCTTATGGAAAATAATACAGATGTTTATAATGTATTTGTATCCCTAATTATAAAGGATAGAAACTCGGGAAATGTAGTTGAACAAATTCCCTACAAATTCTATGAATTTGGAGATGTCACCCTTCCCTACATATTTCAAAATGTTAGTGATTACATAATTACATTTCAAGCTAAAATAAATGGAGATCCAAAATACGAAGTCAACCCACTAAAAGCTAACTTTGATATTTCAGTAGTAAATCCTAGTGAAATTCCCTTTATTGCATGGATATTATCCCTTATTCCTATCCTAGCTGTTATACCTGGAATACTCATATACATATTCTTTAAGAAGAAAAAATGGAATAATGGGAGTACTGATGCTACATTTAGCAGTAAAAGAAGTTTTAACATTAACAGGTATTTTTGATTTTGTGGACAGGCGTGCTCTTATTGAAGATATATTATTATCTCCCTGTATCATTTGGTTTATTTGGAGAGTATTTTCTGACTAGTAAAGAGTTACCAAACACAGCAGAATCACTTATAATCCAACCAAGTGCTGCAAGTGCAGGTGTAAGTATAACAGAATGAGTAAGACCATATAATAATCCAGCAGCTATTGATATTGTTATAAGCAAATGACATTGCTAAATTCTGTTTAATCTTTTTGAATGAATACTCCCCTATTTTCAATGCAGAAAGAACATGATAGAGGTCACTTTTCATAAGTATAATACCTCCTGATGACATGGCAACATCTGTTCCTGATCCCATAGCAATTCCTACATCAGCCTGTGTTAATGCTGGCGCATCATTTATTCCATCTTCAATCATTGCAACCTTCTTTCCTTGATCTTGTAGTTTCTTAACTTCCTGAGCCTTTGTTTCAGGCATTACCTATGCCAAAACGTTGTTTATCCCTAACTTATTGGCAATAGCTTTTGCAGTTCTTTCATTATCACCGCTCATAAGTATGATTTCTTTATTCATCTGTTTAATTTCGTCGATTGTATGCTTGGCAATTTGATTCCTTGTTGTTTGACCTATAGCCGCTTTGGTCGTATTAACATCCATTTATCCATCACTCATCATGGTAATAATCTCACCTATACTTACATTCCCATATATCCTCGTATCTCAATATTTTTTGCTCTTCTCTGTGAAGTATTTTCTCTTTCCAGTTTAACTTTCATTGATTAATTTAAGTATTCATAAATACTTAATAATATTGAT
>JAREAI010000340.1:0-4422 GCA_029240435.1 Nitrososphaeraceae archaeon
AATTTCAATTGTAATGGTTCTTAACAAATTAGAAGCATAACCGATTAAGAAAATAAGCGAATGCTAAAATTCAATAATTTTCATCTTATTATTATATGGAAATATTTTTGTTATCTAGCATATCCAACTTTACAAAGTATAATACCATTGCAATGCCTTTTGCTTTAAATGCTTTCTTCGCTACTATTCTTCCCTTCACCTTGTGATCTTATCTTCATACCCTGACTATCCTTTACTCTAGGTTTACAATAAAATTAGTAATAAATGCCGTTATTATGATAATATAGTTTATTGACAAGTGTATATATCATGCCTGATGAAGTTAATAACGGAAAGGTAGCAATAGTGACTGGCTCATGCAGAGCTGTCGGAAGAGCAATTGCATCTGAATTTGCTAAAGCAGGATATTCTGTAATAATAAATGGGTTAGACGAAATGGCTTTGAACCAAGCTGCTGAAGATATTGCAAAAATAGTTGGTAAGAATAATAGAGTAGTCCCTATTCCAGGAGACATATCAGAAGAGCAAGCCAGTAAATTGTTGCTAGAGAAGGCTGTACAGTTATTTGGTAGAATAGATGTACTAGTCAACAATGCTGAACTGCTTGACAAACCAAAGAAAATAAATGGGAATATCTCTAACCAGAGTTCACCAACATCTTATTTTACTTTGGAGGAGTATGAATTCCCTGATTCAAATTTAAAGGGTGCATATCTATGTACCAAAGAAGCAGTAAAACGAATGTTGAATAAGGATGAGAAAAATTACTCCATTATTAACATATCGTCATGTCATGAGTCAATATCTCAATCTGATTCAGAGACATATGAGGCTTCGAAGTCCGGTATAAATCCATTCACATCTTCAAAGGCAGGTGTGGAGTCTCTAACTAAAACACTTGCCCTGGAACTAGCAGACATAGGCATAAGAGTAAACGGCATAGCACCAGGTATTATAGCTACTAATACAAACCAAGAACTGCTTGATAATAAAGAAAAGAAAAAGCAAAAGGAAAGTGAAATTCCTATTCATAGAATGGGACAACCAGAAGAAATAGCTAAAGTGGCTCTATTTCTTGCATCTAATAATGCAAGCTATATTACAGGAACTATTCTAGATGTAGATGGAGGTCTTTCTCTTAATCGTCCAACCTACATTCTCGAGCATGACTTAGAACAGGACTAATCAATTTGAATTCGTTTGAATCATTGTATCAGAAACACCTGCTATTGTCAATATAAAAAATTCTAATGGGATCTCTAACTGCGACATCATAATTTTCTTGCTGCCACTGCTTCTCAATCTCTTAAAATACAAGCAGTTAAAAGCTTCCAGACTAACGACATTACGCTGTAGAAGAAGAACTAAGAGGTTCTGCATTCTAAATAGTGAGGATGATCGTGGTGCTAGTGGCAGGGGTGGGAAACTTATCTAATAAGAATGGTATTCATTTTTATGAATTTTTAATTCTCTAAAACTTGCAAACAAGCTTTGACATTTCTCACTGTATCTGTCATGACTCTCTGTTAATAGTAGTATCTTAAAAATCAGTATGTCTGTTCTTTCAATAATATTATTTTATAACAAAAGCTAATACTGGCATACACCAATTACCATATAATCTGCATTCTAAAAAAGTCAAAAGTAAACAGTACAATAAAGGCTTAACCATGAAATCGTAGAAGAATATCTAATGGAGAACTATTAGTCTTACTTTATCTTCTCCGTTTCAAGCCAATGTAAACCAGTAATAATTCTTGAAAGTGATTAGCGGTTCTTAGTCTCATCAGGATCATCTATAAAGTAGTCCCTCTAATAATCCCCTTAGAATTCAGAGTTCCTTATGATCCCATCATCTGTGTAGATTAGTTTATACTTTCAAAGAAATGCTGGTGATCTTGAATATTTCGATTTCTTATTGTGCCAAAAAGAAGCGAGACTGACTGATGGGTACCACTTCTGAAAAGAGCAGAAGCAACAATCAGAGTCAGATCTAGAACAGCAACTAATTAATATTGCACAGTGTGTAGATTCGGCTTTCTATATTTTGGAATCCATGTAGACCTTCATGATCTCTATATGAGTCTTATTATTCTGGATAGATGCTCAATCAATGCCAAAAGCATTGAATGAAGTCTTAACCAGTACATACCACAAGTTATCAAAGCGTTTAAAAAACACCATAATAACAAAATACTGAGAGAGAGAGAGAATATTCGATTCAGTCAGACATCCCTTGTAGCTAGAAGGAGGAGAAAAGGAAGAGAATGAATGATGAGAAAGAAGAGAAATCTGATGATGAGAAAGGGAAGGAAGCAGAACTAATACAAGAACATATCAATAAGATGTTGTTAGATAAATCGCGGATATTAGGCGTCACTATTACTGACTGCATTGTGAAGCATGAAATACCCTTTGATGTTGCATTTGAGACTTTATACGAAGCTTTGATAATCATGGAATGTTATCTGCGGGACTGTCAGGGTTTTAAAACTGATAAGATCGAGGCACTAAAGAAAATAGCAAAACAGAACACTACAACTACTCAGATCGCGTTTGAGCAGCAGCGGCTGAAGATGAATGATAATAGAGAAGATGAAGATGAAGATGAAGGTGCAGCGGTCTGACTGGCGAAGTAGAAGATCCAAAAGACTAATGACAAGAGAACATTAATTGAAGAAATAGAGGAAGGAGAAGATGCTATAGAAGATAGTGAGGATAAACGATAAATCAGTAGAACTAGAATAGACAAAAAGAAGGATCAAGGGTTACAATCTACGAGCACTCACTATCGCCTATAGGAGATACGAGGAAGCAAACAAGCAAGAATTAAAGTACCTAAGTCGATTGAGCTCTGTTGAAGAAAGATAGATTATATATACACACTGTTAGCATTAATTTACAAGTGAAAATTACATGAACCTCTTCGCTGGAAGAGTCAAGGAAATAAGCATTATTTCTATTATCTTAATTATTATTATTTCATACGGCTTATTCTTTTATCTTCAGAATATTACCGAGCATAGTATCAGAAGCAGTCTATTTGAGCAGCAACAAGAGCGTCAGGTCCAAGCTACAAAGGCTATTTCAGAACATATTGGCTCTGATCTTCGTCTAGTTATGTCTATTCTTCAGGGTTTAGCAGACTCTGCATATTTGCAACAAGGGGCACTATCAGGCGATAAAACTAACAAGTTAATGCAAGAAAAATATAGTCAAGCCAATACTCTAACTGCAGTTGATGGACTTTTCATTGCTGATAAAGATGACATTATAACTTCTAATATAGTTTCAAAAGGACAAAAAAGTTTCATTAACATCGATATTTCATTTAGAGATTATGTGAAAGAGACCAGACGTACTCTGACTCCAACGTTTTCTAATGGGTTTGAAGGAATCGATGGCAAATATAGGATAGCCATGACTTATCCGATAATAAACAGAGACACTGGAGAATACGTAGGATTAGTAGGAGCAGAAATACCCACAATACCATTTTTTGAGTATTATGGAAATATCTATGACATAAAATCACAGTATCTGGCGGTTATGGATAGAAACTCTGTTCAATTAATTCATCCAGTTAAATCATTTATTGGGACACCGTTCTTTGGCAGCCACACACAAGAAGTCACAGAACACAACACGATCTTAAATAATATCATACAAACAGTATTGTCAGGAAAACAAGATTTTGATATTTACGAATTTAAGAATGGTGAAAGACTAAATACAGGGACTCCTATTTTTGTTGCAGGAAAACCTATATATTTTATTTTTATAATAACACCTACTTCAACAATTTATTCGCAGATCAATGATGTGATTTCTGTACAAAGATTACAGACATTTTCACTACTTGCAGGAATAACTACTGCAGTTGTAATCCTAATTGTCTTTCTTATTAAATGGAATAGTAGCTTAGGTAGAGAGGTAAAAAGAAGGACAAAAGAATTAGATGAATCAAATAAGAAACTTGTATTAACCAATAAAAGATTGGAATCAGCAAATGAACAGCTAAAAGTTCATGATAGGATGCAAAACGAATTTATCAATATAGCAGCTCATGAGTTACGAACTCCTATACAGCCAATACTCAGTTTAACTGAAGTTCTTCGCTCTAAAATAAAAGATACCCAACATGTTGATTTACTATCTATTATCACAAGAAATGCAAAAAGACTACAGCGACTTACAGAAGATATACTAGATGTTACAAAAATAGAAAGTCATTCTCTAAAACTAAACAAAGAACGGTTTAACCTAGCTGATTTGATATCAAGTGTTATAGATGACTATAGAAATCATATTGAAAAAGATAACGTAGCGGTAAAATTATTGTATGAACCTAATAACAAAGATAATAATATATTTGTAGAAGCAGATAGAGGAAGACTCATTCAAGTTATTTCAAACTTACTA
>JAREAI010000341.1:0-3116 GCA_029240435.1 Nitrososphaeraceae archaeon
TACTCATTATCAGTTATAGGAAAGAGTGGGACAACTTTAAATGAGTTCCGATAAATAAAATCAAGCTTTAGGTTAGATTACGGAATTAACCAATTGCTCGACAGCCACAAAATATAGATCACATCATTTGTAAAGATTGAAGTAAATCATAGCGCATATATATATATATATTCAATAACTTTAAAATTATCTCAATTATCAAATTCCTTGATGACTATTGTATTCTTATCTATGCTTTTCTTCACCTTGATGTTCTTAATAATTTTATTAGATTCTCATTATTCCTATTATAATAATAGCAGTGACTATATTGCTTATGGGCATTTAACTGGCAGTATTACCAGTGGAAGTAATAGTAGTAGTAACAAAATCCAAGAATGGGTACATCAAAGGGATGGTATTAAAATTCAATTTACGTATAAACCAGATAGGCCTATAGTTGATACTTTTACAGAGCTAAAATTCAGCGTACTGAATCTAACCAGTGGTGACCATATAAAAGACTTTTTGGCAAGAGTAGTAGTCACAAACGGTCAAAGATTATTTAAGTTTGAAAATATCACTGTTGCTGATGGTGACTTCTCTGTAAAATACCTGTTCCCAGATGATGGCACACATCAAGTTGTTACTAGAATAGACACGAAGGATTCGATTAATCTGCTATCATCATTTAATGTATTTGTTCCACATCAACAACCTCCTACTCTATTGAATCCTTTTCCTTCTTCCTCCCCATCATCATCAGCATCATCATCAGAAAATAATGATAACAATAATCAAAAGATAATAGCTACTGCTTTAGTAATAGGCCTTTTTAGTGGAATAGCAGTAGTAACTATAGTATTAGTAAGAAAGAAGTAAAAGAAGATTCAATCTGTCAGTACTGAGCAGAACCAAAAAAAAGAATTTCATATATACAACTGAGATTTAACTTCAATTGATAAAAGACTACCATACCAACATAATTTGAAAGAACCCTGTTACGGGTCTCAGTATTATATTCCCAAAACAGTCTCACGAATATAGTAGTAGCCTTGATGGATTGCAATAATATGATAAAAGTAATTAAATGTAATTAGTATACATCTAAGAAAGAATTTGGTAACTCTCAATCCAGCCAGCAGCAATGGGTTGTCCTATTGTAAAAATAAAAAAATTTTACAGAATTGTCATAGTTTCTATCATAAAGCACAATAAATGAAAAAAATAATTTATTGGTTACTAAAAGGGTCATAGCCAGAAGGACTGATACTACTTTAGATAAATTGGCGATTTTGTTCTTATAAATTAATTTTTAGTTGTTAGAATTTTATTCAGACTAGTTCTAGGTAAGAAGAGACAATCTGTATTTTACACGAAATATTTATTTTAATCCCAATATTTCTCTATCTTTTTATTTGTCCAAATTCTCCTATAAATGCATAAAATTTTTTAGTTAATCCTAGGTTTCTGAGAATTGGTGTTCCAAAATATGACTAAAAATTATACTGTAGAATTAGCAAGGGAGATTTTATCACATATGAAGAAGAAAGTTTGAGAAGACCTAGAGTATGTAACGTTATAATAGTCTGGCTCTACTAGCAGTAGATGCAATTTAAATGATTACAAGTAGGCTAAAGTATAAGCTTTTACGGTCATTAATACAAACAAAATAATTTCTGTTATATAGGTTTATTATTTTATAATTTTTCATTGATACTATGATAGTTAGAATTCAAAGAGTATCAATTGAAACTTGAATGGCCTTTTATATAATAAAATCTATCCTAAAGCTTTCTTAACAAACTGTTATTGCACATACAACAATCCTGAATTTCCTTTTTTATCTGGTAACATTCTCTCAAACGAAAGCACGAACAATCCATGAATTCAAGGCATTCAAAATATTAATTACATTTGGGACATTGTTTCTGCATGATTAGTAACAGCTTTTGTAACTAATAATCTTTTATTTGTAATCAAGAGCTCTTGGTGCCTCAGACGATTTGATGCGTTGCAGTTAATCGGTCTTGATGTAGATATTGTCATTATATTGAAGTCTTTATATAAATCCATTATGAATTCAGAATTTGAATTTGATAATAATACAGTGGATCTCATGTTGCTTAATCTTCTAAACTCTTTCGCTAACATTACTTGTTCGGGATATCCAAACGCATCTTTTGTATAATCTTTAAAATAACAAGTTTTGCTCAATGGAAGATATGGAGGATCTAGATAGACAAAGTCACCAGCCTGACATCTCAGAGTTACATTCTGATAGTAATCACAAATTATCTCTGCATCTGTTCTTTGTAAAATCTCAGAAAAAGACTCTAATTTTTTGGGATTACAAATTACAGGTCTTGCATAGGTTCCATGTGGGACATTAAACGATCCTGACTTATTTACCCTATATAGACCATTATAACATGTTTTATTTAGAAAAATCAAGCGAGCTGCATTTTCTAGATCGCTAGCTGGGGAGAAAGTATCCCGTACATAATAATAATACTCCTCTGGTCTTTTGTAATATCTTGATTGATGTATCTCTAAAATGTCAATTAAGTTTCGAACATTGTCTCTAACACACTTATAGACATTTATAAGGTCATTATTTGAATCAGACAATATTGCTTTGAATCTAGGCTTTGTCTGGGCAAGATAAAGAAATAGAGCTCCGCTTCCAAGAAAAGGTTCAAAGTATAGATCAATGACTTCTGGACAAAACCTGCTTAGAAAATGAGCAATTCTTCTTTTTCCTCCTGCCCACTTGAGAATAGAACTTATCCTGTTTTCCAAAAGCCTATATAACATGAGACGAAACTATTTAAAAACTCTCATCTGTAAAGAAATAGAAGAATCTACTCTTTACTTAAACTTCCATAAGCGACTAAAATAGAAAATTTCATTTATGCATATTTCCTACTATCTTAATCCTTTACTGCCTTTACTACAATGCTACTGATTCTTCTTCTTCTTCTACCATCAGCTTGATCTGCTTCTTGCAGATACAATTTCTCTTCCAGTATCTCGGCATTACGGAATCCAGCCTTCTTTATACTGTCAATATAATTTTTCTTTGTCAATGCACCATCAATACAACTACACCATTTTTCAGAATCAATTGAATCTGT
>JAREAI010000342.1:0-3096 GCA_029240435.1 Nitrososphaeraceae archaeon
TAGTAATGACAAATAGAATATTGCTTGTAGATAATGAAGATGATAATAATATAGTTTTCAAAATGGCTTTAGAAGATGGTGGATTTGAAGTAGACGTATATAGTGATTCTCTTTTGGCATTATCTAATCTTAAAGATGATCTCTATGACCTTGTCATTCTTGATATCAATATTCCAAAGATGAATGGCTATGAATTATACAAAGAGATAAGAAAGATAGACAATAAAGTGAAGGTCTGCTTTCTGTCGGCATCGGAGATATATGACAAGAAGTTACAGAAGGTTTCACCGCCATCGGATGTAAAGTGCTTCATATCAAAACCAATACAAATGAACGATCTGGTAAGAATAGTAAAGGCAGAATTAAATAATTAAAATTTGATATATCAGGAAGAAATACGTTGTTGAATTTGTCAGCGGAAGACTTTCTCTTATCATTGTATTTTGATTTAGTTAAAATACTATTCAAATTAGGATCTTCTCTTTGATAATTCTACATAAATGGTCAATCTTCTCACCAATATTTTCTGCTGATGTTAAAAGAACTGACTGCTGACAATCTTGTCTCTTCTGGAACAAAAAAAGAATGTCTATTCTTGTTATCATGGGCTTCCTTTTTTTGCTCTTTCTTACCTTGTTGGATTAACTCTTAGCGTTTTCCTCAAAGATATCATTTAGTCCTTATCGATCAAAGTGATAACAAAAGACTGGCAGCACATCAGCAGCATGATCTAATGATGCTTCATAACATCTATTGCTTCTGAGATATTACAAGACACAATGATAATATAGAGATAATATCTTAAGGAAAAAATTGCTTACTAATATGCAGAGTAGAAGAAGAAAATATAAAATATCATATATAATCTATTGTATAAAAATTTGTGATAAAAAAATTGACTGCAATTATTACTGGTAGCGGCAGAGGTATAGGAAAGGAAACTGCAATTCTATTAACAAAAAGGGAAATAAATGTAGTTATATGTTCGAGAACGGAAAATGAAATCAATTCAGTAGTGCAGGAAATTAAAGAAATACATAATCGTCATCAAGGTGTTATAGGTATAAAATGTGATGTTAGTATATCTTCACAAGTTAATTCTCTTATCAAATCAACAATAGACAATTTTGGTGGTATTGATATACTGATTAATAATGCTGGCATAGTATTTATGAAGAAATTAATTTCTACCTCAGAAGAAGAATGGGATCGAATAATAAATATTAATTTGAAAGGTGCTTTTCTCTTTACAAAGGCTGTTCTTCCTTATATGATCAGCAAGAAGTCTGGAGTCATTATCAATGTAAGTTCCGGTGCAGGAAAGGCAGGATTTGGGAACCTATCGGCCTACTGTGCCAGCAAATTTGGTATGATGGGTTTAACTGCAAGTGTAGCATGGGAAGTTGCTAATCACAATATAAGAGTCATGACAATATGTCCTGGAGAAGTAGATACAAAGATGCAAGAAGATGTTGATTCTAGATATTATAAGCTAAATAAAAATAAAATGCTTAAACCTCAAATAGTTGCAGAGAAGATTCTTCAGATGATATTACATGATGAGGTTTATGGAAATGGTGAATCAGTTGATATTTAAGATAATTAATAAGCACATATGTATATTGATCGCATCGTATAGTAGCCTTGCAAACTCAAGTATTCTTTATGAAGAGACATGTCTAATTATCTAATTTTTGATAGGTTCACAAATCAAATCTGAATTGGAGTAATTTATACTATATCTATCACGTATATTTTGTTCCAAAAATAAAATAATATGTTATATTTTCTAAGACAAAATTAGAAGCAAATGATAGAGATATAGTAAAGGAAAATAATTACAGGATCCAGATCCTGGACAAGGATGATTATTTTTTTAAGATAACTTAAAGTCTCATTATATTTTATGCTTCATTTGCTGTTATTTAGTGAACGTCAAGTTAGTCATGTTGGCAGTCAGAATAGTCGTCAAGTAGGTCAAAGCAAGAATAGGCTAATTGATGATGATGAATGTCTATATGATATATACTCTAAAAGTAAATTTCAATTAATAAATTTAGAATACCATTAGTCTAACTGAGTTTCGAATTGCTTTTGATCTAGAATTAACCTTATTCTAAGCAAAAAGGAAATATCACAAATTCATACAAAAATATTCAGATATACCGAGCATTAATTCACAAAGAAACAGTGGATAAAATACTAGAACAACGCCTTGACAATGAATAAAGTGTAAAGACAAATTCGTACAATTTTTATGTATTACAAAAGATAGAGTCAAATAGATGATTTAAGCCTTTATCGGAGCACTTTATCAAATTAATTCGGTAAATCATATTAATGACAAAGTATAAATCTTTGTTTTACTATATATACGATAACCGACTAGTAAAAATAGAGAAGATGTTGGCATCATACACGGATGCAGGTAAGGGCTTGCAGATCTTGTTGTATGACGTTTCCGTTCTTGACTAGTAGGTCTAGCTGCCGGCCGAAAGGAATAGCAGCGAGTGCCAGTCTGGGACGGAAAGGGCATAAACTACAGAATTCGTCGGAACCTACTGAAGAATTCTTGTTGAGATGCCTCACGTCTTCAATATCTAGTCGGCATAATCATTTTAAGATAACAATTTGTAGATCACGACCTTTAAATTGAATTTATGTATACGTCATTAACTATAATAACTTTGAACAAGGATTGGTTATACTCAGTGTTTCTTGTATAGATGTGTGTGTTTTTTTCGCTTTCTTTCCACTCTAAGTTAGATAATACGTATAAACTGCTTTTCGTAAATTATATGAAATCTTTTGAGTTGAAAAGAAAAAATGCTTACACAGTTTTTCTAGATAGAATTCAAATTGCTATAACAATTTCCTCATCTTTTTATAAAGGATATGTATGGTTTTAGCATTCCATATCTCCATCGGGCCTGATAGAAATCTTGATTATAGAGTGAATGTCTTCAATGGCATTCTCAAAATGACTTTGCAAGCTATTATTTTTTTGAAGTGATTCTATATATCCATCAGCCTTATAAACTGAATTGATGATATCGTTAGCCAGACCTAAGATACTTATTTCAAAGACTTCATCGA
>JAREAI010000343.1:0-3087 GCA_029240435.1 Nitrososphaeraceae archaeon
TTATTTGAATTCTGTTCAAGAAAGGAACAGCAACCATCAATCTTATTATTAGAATTGAAATCATATCTTCCTAAAATGGTCATAAATGTAGAAAATCCTGCTAAAGCGTATCCTAAAACGTATGCTATAACTATTCCATCCAAATTAAATCCAAAAGTATAAAGTCCAATATTCTCACCAATTTCAGCCGACATAATACATAAAATTTCTATTCCCAATGCTGCTGCATACATTTTTTTAATGTTATTGAATAATACAAAGAATGATAAGGAATTAGTGTTAATTTTACTATTATGAATTGAATTACAGCAACATATTTTCTTTATACAATTTTTGCATTTGAGTATTACACTCTTACATTTATTTGGTGAACATTTACATTCGGCACAAACTAAATTTTGCAATTTATTGTAACATATATGTAGATGAGATGAGATAAGATAAACTTTTACTATCAATATCTTTGACTTTAATGAATAAATACAAATAGCAACAAAATATCATTGCCGTTTCATCAACAACAACAATTTTTATTAATTCTTTCTATTGTTTATTATATGCATAACCAATACAATTGAATTTCTTTTTCTATTCATTATCCTACAAATTATAATGAGAAATATAGAAAATATTTGACAATTGACAATTTCTACTCCATATCAAAATTTAAGTCTTAGAAAAATTGATTTTAAATTACTAAAAGAGAAGTCACTAGTATTATAAATTAATGTTGCATCATTGCCATAGATGTTTTCCATGAAGTGTGTCATCAAAATGAGAATAGTTCAGAAAATACAACTAATGAAAAGAACGTCTTAGATAGACATTCGTTGTTACAGGAGACATAATGGCATATACATATAGTGAATATACATTGTATTCTTGTTTTGCTCTACTTTCTCACCTTTCTTTTATTTGAGTCTTAATAAAGTAGTAAAATTACATCGGGCCCGAAGGGCTTCGATCCCTTGACCTGCGGTTCCGAAGACCGCTGCGATATCCTGACTACGCTACGGGCCCTATCTAACTGTTCATTCATAAAGGTTAGCCCTATATCAATGGAACTGATATTGTACAATTCTTCCAACTGATTCTCTATTGCTACTAAGAACATGATATAGGAAACTACATGTATCCTTGTTTAATTAAAAAATCTTATTTTTTATCTCTTGCATCTTTTCATTTGTATGATAATATTGTGCTTCTGAAAACTTTCTTAGATCTTATACTAAAGAATATAATTTCATCTTTTTACTCAAAATTATAAGAGCTAAAAGTATTGTTATTTTTAAGTAATGTGCATATATTCTATAAAAATAATTTTATATTGATTAATTAAAATGGGTGGGGGTTTAAGAAGTATATGGAAAGGAAGCATATCTTTTGGACTTGTTAACATTCCTGTAAAACTTTATACAGCAACTTATGACAAAGAGTTTTCTTTTAATCAATTAGATAATAAAGGTCATAAAATCCAATACAAGAAATGGTGTTCTATAGAAGATAAGGAAATACCATATTCTGAAATCAAGAAAGGATATGAAATCGCAAAAGATAACTATATACTAATAGAAAAAGAAGATCTAGATAAAATAAAACTCAAAACAACAAAAACAATAGATATCAAAGAATTTATTAATTATAATGATTTTGATCCTATACTTGTAGAAAAGAGCTATTATATCGCTCCTGATAGTAAGGCTTCTGCTGAAAAGGCTTATTCCTTATTTATAAAAGCAATAAAAGAGACTAACAAAATAGCAATAGGAAAGGTAGTGCTAAGAGATAAAGAAAATCTTGTTGCTTTACGTGCCTATCAAAGAGGAATGGTAATGCATCAACTACGTTATATTGATGAAATAAAACCAGTAAATGAAATAGAAGAAATGCCAGATGCCTCACAACCTAAAATTGACAATAAGGAATTGTCACTTGGCAAGACATTAGTTGAAAATCTTTCAAATGAAGAATTCGATCCAAGCCAGTATTCTGATGCTTATTCTAAGCAATTGGAGCAATTAATAACCTCAAAGGCACAAGGCAAAACTTTTAATTCTAAACCAGATGAAAGGGATGATGATACAAACAACAATTTGCTTGAAGCACTTAAAGCTAGTGTTCAGAAAAGTAGGTTAAAAAACAAGTAAAAATCGCTTAGATCGACATCTCTACTACATTTTGAAGTATTTTATTGATGTCTTGTCTATTCTCTAACAATTCCTTCCATGGATTGCCTTTTTTCTTTACAATTTCAGATACATTTAACATCGTAAAATCTGTAGGAAGTATATCACATAATTCTTCCCAATTGATAGGCATGGATACTGTAGCAGAAGTCGTTGGCCTAATAGAGAAAATTGAGGCTATTGTTTTTCCTTTAGCATTTTGATTATGATCAAAGAAGACTCTTCCATTTCTTTTGCTTATGTCCCAATCCATTGTAATTTTTTGTGGATGTCTTTTTTTCAAAATCTTACCTATTACTTCAGCGAATGATTTTGTTTGTTCAAAAGTATATGAATTAATGATGGGAACAAAAATATGCAAGCCAGTCTTTCCTGAACTCTTAATATATGATCTAATATTTAGAGCATTAAAAAGTTCTTCTAAGTTATAGGCAACATCTACAGTTGTTTTAAATGCTTTGACATTGTATTCTGGCTCCTCTGCTTTCTTCTCTTTGCCTGAATAGATATACGGATCCAAATCAAACACTATGAAATCAGGATAGTTTAACCCGCATTTATCTTCATATAGCATATTAGAATCAGTACATACATTATAATCATTGATTCTGCTATACCATGGATGCATTTCAATGCAGCCTAAATTAGCAAGCCATAGAAGAGTATCTTTGTTATTGCATACAAGATAGTTAATTATTGCTTCTTTGGATTTAGAATAAACTTGTACGCTATTTACATATTCTGGTTTTTCATTATCCCAATTTTTATGATAAAACGATCTGCCAGTAATTCCATCAGGATATCTACTCAAGGATAATGGCCTATCTTTTAAGTAAGGCAATAACCAATCAGCAATTTTGTCATAATAATCAATAAGATCGTTTTTAGTAAATTGTGGATG
>JAREAI010000074.1:0-9820 GCA_029240435.1 Nitrososphaeraceae archaeon
TCCCTTGCCTTCTCCTTTTCTATATTTATCCAATATTTTTTTATACAAATCAAAGAAGTTATTGTAAATTAACTGCATTCCACCAAAGGATGAAACAATCGATAATTCAGTAGAAGTTTCTGCTAAATGTACTATTTGTTTGTAAATCTCATCATAATTTTCTAATACTTTAGATTCATAATGTATGGTTCCTTCTACTATTTCTCTAATTTTTTGTTCTGCTGGAGTTGCTGTATTCCATAAAGTATCAAAGATATATTGCCCTTGTTCTACAACCTCTCTGACATTGCTATATATTACCTGTGTTAATGGCTGTGCTTCTTTCAGAACTGTAGTTGCCATATATTCTGTTTCACTTACGGCTATACCGCCTTTAACTCCATCTAGATGGCGAAGCTCATCTACTAATTTGATTAGCTCTTTACAGTGAGCAATATTGTTTTTTGTAATTTCAGTAAAAGCTCTTATTTTCCCCCCTCTTCTTCTAATATCGATATATCCATTTCTATACTCTTTAATTTCAACTACTATCGATGGAGCGCTATGATCAAAACAAATGTCCATTCTCTCTTTTACATTAGACATAAAATATACTCCTCTTCCAACAGCTTTTTCAATACCATATAATATCTCAGATTTATTTCCTGCTACATTGGGTGGAAAAGATGGAATTGTCGTATGGATTACAGGAGTCACATCGTCTTATAAATACTAAGTTCCATCTACGGCTTTTTTCATATCCTATATTTTTTGCACTTTATTTTACTTTTCATTAATTCTGTATCAACTTATTTCCTTGAATACCTACAACTGTGACAAGTACCCTGAATAGTTCTCACCTGTGCTACTATCATCAAATGATGACGTTGATGATGCACTACTTATTGCTGGCAATAATGTCGTTGTTAGCGCTAAAAGGACTATAAATGGCTTATCTTTCTTTCAGCCTTCAAATTACATCCACACAATAATAATGAATTGGATTCTACCTAAGACTATATACTAAAGTATTCTTTTTGATTCTATACAATGCAAATTATTAAAGAAGCCTCCATATCTTTCTATAGTCAGAACCTACCACATATGCAGTAAAAAGAATATCAAGCAGCTAATGCTGCCTTTACCTTTTCAAGAAAATCCTCTTGATTTAATGGTTTTCTAATAATATTTCTGAAGTCTAATTCTGGAAATATACTGGCCATCTCTTGTAGTGCGTCAAGTGCTGATACTAATACTACCTTGATAGTATTATCTATAGCCTTTATTTTCTGATATAGTTGCAGCCCATTAAGACCAGGCATTCTTATGTCAGTAATCACTAAATCATAGTAAGAATGATTCAAGTTAATAAAATGCTTTAGTGCTTCATATGAATCTGTAAATGCATCTACATTATATTCTTCAGGAGCTGCCAACAAGAATTTTTTGTAAGTTATGAGTGTGTCTTGTTCATCATCAACAAGCATGATTTTAAAAGAAGAAGGTTTTACTTGCTGCTGCTGCTGCTGTTGTTGTTGTTGTTGTTGTTGTTGTTGTTGATAATTAGTCAATGGTGTTTTTTGTACTAATACATGATTCATTGTAGAATAACAAGAGGGCGAATATACTTTTGTAAGCATTCTTTTGATATTATAATCATCTATTAGGCTGTCTATAAATCGATGGTATTCTTCTTTTGAAAGGTTATCAAATGAATCGATAGCCTTAAGTTTCCAATAGCTGCTGAGTGCATTTTCAGCTGTTATTTGTAGATTGTAGAAAACTTTACCAAACGACGTGAGACGATAATTTCCGTCCTTTTTTCTCACCAAACCGGCTTTTATCAATCTATCCATTTTTGAATAGTACTGCTTGAAGGTAAGTTTTGTTTTTGTTATAAGGATATTACTATCGCAGTTTGAAAGAGCAATAATTTTAAAGATATCTAAAGCCTTGTCATCTGAAAGAGCATTTAGGATATCCCCCATAGAAGGTATGCTTTTTTCCATTTTCTCTCATTACTAATCTAGTTGCTCAGTTAGCAATAAACTTAACCCAAATCAAAAACTCAAATCTTTATTGCACAATAATCATAGACCTAAACTAATAAATATCTTCTCTGAAGATCCATTATATTCATATATATTAGTATTAAAGAAATAAGAGTAAATTCCCTAAGTGATATATTTAGTATTAGATTATCAAAAATTAGTAAGTCATAAGAAAAATAGCCATAACGAGTAACATTTAATTTTTAGGGCACCCGGAGTGTTTCCGATAATGGTGATAGCCACAATATTAACCGCAATGGTTGTTGTGCAATGTTACTTGTTGTTGCTGTTGCTGCTGGATCAACGTTACCATTTGTGAGTCACAGTATAAGGTGATGACACTTATAAACATGAAGATTCAGCAGATCACCGTTCTTCATGAGATTCACATTAGAATGTTATTATTGCTCTAGTGTATATCAGCTGAGCCAAAAATAGATTGAAGTGTTTCTATCTCAGTTCTTATGCTGTAAGCATAAGCTCTATTATGAGACTCGAATTTTCCACTTTGTTTCTTCATTCCTTTCTGCATCATTTGTTCTAATCTTCTTGTTATGCTTGTTGTTAAGTCGCTCTTATAATTTATGAGCTGTGAATATCCAGTCTAAAATAAGGTTTGAAGCACCAAATCGAAAGAGAGAGGCTATAAAGAGGATTAGAAAAGAAGAAAAGAAAAGAATTAGGAAACAGACTGAAATTTCTTTAAAGACAGTTTCCAGGTAACGAAGAAAATGAGTCAGCAAAGAAGATGATGAAAAGAATGGATGTTAACTAAGAATCTCTATTTATCATTTACGGATTATGGTATGTCAATTGCGTTTTTTAGGAACAAAGGTGCAAATAATATTCACCTCTAATATGTATATGTATATATATATAAATATAAATATTATTTTACAAGGCTGTGGTGCACTATGGTACCTTTTATCATCTTTTCCCTTTGTATTTTTTCTCTATTCTTGTGCTTTTGTAGTCATCACGACGTCATTCATCTTTTAACATGAGCAATGTTTGATATAGCTTGAAGTGATCTTAATTCTCGATTGAAAAGTTATATGCAAATTATATCTTGCTTAATTTAACAACCGCCTAATCTCATTACCTAAGACTGTTTTTATTATTTTTGCCGCACCTTTTGCTCCCAACATTTTAGCTAAAGCTGATGAATGAAAATCAAAATCACCTGTTTTTGAAAGTTGTTCAGTCTCTACTTGAGTTATGGTCGAAAATAATTCATCTATTGCTTTATTATCTAATCGTTCCAATAAACGTCTAGCAATAATCATCTTATCGAATTCCTCTTTGAAAATAGAAAACCAGTTTTTCTGATAATCGTATAATAATTTGTCATTGTTTTGTTGTATAGCTTTAGCAATGGCCCTGCCAGCAAAAATTCCTCCCATTCCACAAGTATATATTCCTCCAGCGGTAGTAGGCTTAGTCTGTCCTGCAGCATCTCCGATTATTAGAGTTCGTCCATAAACAAAGGTTTCTAGTGGTCCCCTCACCCAAATTGGCGCATATACCTTACGGATGACTGAATATGACTGTCCTTTACTATCCATATATGATTTTAGGGCATTTGCAGCATTAATCGATTTACCTGCAACGCCTACTTTTGCTTTTCCTCTGCCTGTTGGAATAATCCATGCAAAGAATCCTGGATATCTTTCACTATCAAACTTAACCTCAATTGTATCGCGCTCAATCCATGAAGCATACACCTCATATTGAGCTGATTGCAACACTCCCTCTCTATTTCTCTGAAGAATTGATGTGACACCTCTGGCATCAACGAAATAATTGCATTTTAGATTGCCTTCTGATGTTCTTATGTCGTAGTAGTAGTAGTGATGATGATCATCAGTACCACAATCATTTTTTTTTGATATAGACCGCATAGAACATCTAACTCGAATATCTCCTCCCATTCTTTGAGTTTGAAAAGCAATTTGTTTATCAAATACGCGTCGGTCAAGAACAATTACTTTTTGTTCTTCTGCATTCAATTCAAACATTTTTGAATAAGAGACAATTCTTGCATACTTAATTTTATTTTCAATTGCAGTACTTGATGGAATAATACCAAGATTTTGTATTCCATTAATGCTTACAAGTCCGCCGCAATGCTCCGGCGTTCCAATTTCTGCATCCTCTTCAAGAATAGCAACAGATAGACCTTTTGCAGCTATTTCTCTGCCTGCTAATAATCCGGAAACGCTTCCTCCAGCGATGATTACATCATAATAATCAGACATAAATAACACATAAGTAATATCGGAGGGTAAATTATACTATTATAATCAAAAGAGATAATCTGACTTTAATAATACTTTACTAATATGTAATATACACGATATTACTACATATGTTATTAATCGATTTAAACACTGTATCTTGATTTATCTTCCGGTAGGATTATCACCTATGACTATGATACTCGTACCCAAGCAGACTGTGGTCAGATCATCTACATTTTCTATCTCTAGGATTTGATTATTATATGAATAAGATTGGCATGAGGCTAGGGTTTGTGAATCAAATTTGACACGATTATGAGTCTCAACTTCTAGTTCTTAATGTAGTATTAGTAACTAGTGGTCCAGGCCTGGTAGAATGTGAGATAGATTTGGCGTGGATATGGCCTTTTGGTTTCAGATGCGTTTAGAGCATACAAGAAAATAGACATAGAATCTTGTTCTTCAGTTACAGACATCTATGTACACTATATTATTATATTATAACCTAAATGAAGTGTGTCAATATTCTTCATGCGGACCGGTACCGACCGACATGAAACAAATTTGTCATGATAATTATGACCACCAAAATATTCTCGCTCCCTTATATATAAAACATCAATGCATAACTCTCAAAGCAACCACACCAGATGCCGATGTATTATATCCTGGCCTTCCTTCATAAAGAGCTCGGTGGTTGTAATAACCCTCAATCATAGGTGCTCTTAATCCACTTACTCTAAAGTTTCCTGAATCATCGGTTATTGTACTATTAATTGAAGGAATGCCATGACCACTCTCGAAGATTATTCGTTGTGAACGCATAGATCTACCATGTCTTAAATCCAACAATTTTCCTGATAGCCCATAAGTTGCACCAGGCGTTACAATGTAAAATGGTTCGATCCTTAAAGATAAAGATGTGGGTTTCCTCCTATTGTGATTAGAATCGATTTTGACTGAACTTTGTTGTTTGCTCATATAGTTATAAAGTCTGAAGTTAGTTATCTACTTCAGTAAAACGCACTTTTGATATCTTAGCATATCTGTCTACAGTAAGACAATGTTTATGTTTTATCATAATACTTTGCTTTGCTATATTATACTATTATTTGATATTTATTATTGTTTGATATTAGGAGAATGTCAAGAATAGAGTCCAATAATATTTGAAAATATCATAATTACAGCATGCATGCTTGAAGATCAAAGGCTAAACTCCTGCTTCGAAGCTAGCCAGAGATTGTAAAACTTAAACTAGTCTTGACTCATTGGCAGCTCGGAGAAATCTATTACCGACCGCTAGTTGTGCTGCCCGTTGTACTTCCACCTCTATTTGTACCTCTTTCACTTGTTGTATATCGTTCACTTGTTGTACTTCCACCACTTGTTGTACTTCTTTCACTTGTTGTACCTCCTTCACTTGTTGTAATTCCACCACTCCTGCTGCCTGTTGTACCTCCTTCACTTGTTGTACCTCCTTCACTTGTTGTACCTCCTTCACTTGTTGTACCTCCTTCACTTGTTGTATCTTCTTCACTATCTCCTTCACTATCTCCTTCACTGCTGCTTGGGATTACTTCAAAGCTCCCATCCTCTGAAATATTTGACCCAGGTATCTCAGCCACTATATTGAATGTTCCAGGTTTAGAACTTGCACCTATTGGAAATACAAAATCAGCATTTCCAGTCTGATCTGTACTTTGTGTAAAGATCTTCTCCATCCCGCTTGCATCAGAAACTGTAAGCATTATGTCTATACCAGCTGCAGGATCATCGGCTGAATTATCTACCACAGCTACAGATACTTCTTGATCACTTCCATGTGTAATAGGATCCTGTGATACATTGACTGATGCAATCGATAGGCCTGATGGTACTTCTGTTTGCGCTAAAACTATTGTTGGAACTATAGCCAAGAGCGCTGCAAGCACACTACCATAGATATGTATCTGTTTCATACTTTTTCCTAACATCTATTATTAGTTATTTCACTTATTTGTTTATACTTAGACTCAGTTGTTTAGACCAAGATCGTATCGAAACTTACTTCATTCCTCGACAAATTCTAATAGTTTGATGCACGAATATCTACATTTCTTCATGAGCTTTAATTTGGAAATCGTGTTTGTTGTTTTAGATATAATATATATCTAAACACAAATCAATTTTGTTGTCATAGTTATGCTTTTGATTCTATTTTGAAGTGATAGCCATTAATCCAATATGTTGATTTATGTCATATGCTTGTCTCTCTTCTTCTCTTCCTGTCTACTCTTCTCTCCTCCCAGCTATGAAATTTCTCTCTAAACATAAACTATACTGTAATCGAGGCAAATACAAAAGCTGCCACAGAAAGTACAATTAACGGATTTATGAAAATTGTGTGCGCGCGCGCCGCTAATCAATCCTACTACAATTAGACAATAGACCAGTACCTTCATAGGTGTGAACCAGTTGTCTTGTTCTTCTTCTTCTTTATTATTCTTCATCATTTCTTTCTACGCTTAATCCTAATGCTTCTTGTCGTCTTTCTATCAATATACCAATCACGTACTATCCAGCCGATAGCCACTACTACTTGAGTGCCTGAGCTGCCAATCAATAAAAATGCGAAAGATCAGAGTCACAGAGATACTCATCTTTAGATCTAGATATATGTTGAAGTAAAAAAAGGTGTGTGAAAAAAAGTTGTTCTAAAAAAGATAACAATATTACTTTTGAACTGTAATTATACCCAGAGAGAATATCTAGGTACATGTTTCTGACAAAGCCATCTGACCACACTACGAGTAAAGAGCTCGTATAAAAACAACCATCAGTTTAGAGACGTTCTCTTACATCTTCACAGTTGTTTGTATGTGTATCACCTTTACTTGGTTTAAAGTCTATTATCACATCAAGACCATCTCCACAGTCGAAATAATCTGCACCATCTCCACCCTCAAGCAGATCATTTCCATCCTGTCCATAAAGTTCATCACTACCTTCTCCACCTACTAAAAAGTCATCCTCAAATCCTGCGAAAATAACATCATCTCCTCTTCCAGCATACAGTTCATCTCCCCCTGCGCCACCTTCTAGATTATCATCACCACTATCACCAAATAGCCTATCATTGCCTAAACGACCCTGCAGTACATCACTAGCAGATTTACCATACATTATGTCATCTAGATCACATCCAAGCATTATATCCGGCTTGTCAGTACCATCAGTGGTAATAATATTACCAGTAGAACAAGCTGCCTCTATTACGTTATAACGCGAGTATAATGAAGATCCACGTGCATCTTCATCACGATTCGAATCTTCATGATCATTACCTATGGCAAGAGATGATACAGTACTTGCAAATGGTACAAATAAGGCCTTTGTTCCATCATCATCATCATCATCAGCTGTTACAGTCATATATGGGACTGAAAAACCAGCAAATATTAATAATAAGCTAACAACTGTTGCTATTATATTAGTTGTTGAACGAAATTTTCTTGACATCGGAGATAACTGTCCTTTCATATATATTAACCAATTCTAATCATAACTCCTATAGTATAAATATAAGAAATATGATAGAACAATATTATACAAAATTACATTTATTATTTATAACATTTAATATTTTACAATTGCATACTCCTTTTGACCGATATGATTTGCTACTCATCACACAATAGAAAATAAAAGGGTATTTCAGTGGAAAAATATTACGTTATCTCTCTCCTATATATATACAACTATTCCATTAGTAGTAATACAAGACCACATTTTATAATTTTAGGTATTATATGGAGTTAGAATATTATAATTGTCTGTATGGAAAGTAGATAGTTTATAGAAAGAGAAAGGATATGTATCAACTATAGTCACCGTGGCATAGTTTCGGTTTATAGGGCACTTTATAGTATTGTAACACACAACTCACCATTTAGATCATAAAGTCTGCAATAGCTTAGCAATTCTAAGAGGGCATCTATACATAAAAAATTCAATAAAAAATCATCAGCACTTCGATATAAAAATATATTATATTAGCAAATGGTCAATAAGAGATATGAAGAGCCATCTGACTTTAATGATGTTCGCTGCTTTGGCATTATTATCTACAATGATGGTAGCGACGCTTTATCAGCAGCAAACAAACGCTCAAACAGTGAGAAGTATACAAAACCAAACTAATGGTCACAGTCAGTCTTTGATATGTATAAATGGTGTCTGTACAAACGGAACATGTACAAACGATAGCTGCGAAACATCAATTAGGTGTATAAACGGTAGATGTGAAACAACAACATCATCAGGGACAAATCAATTTCCTTAGAAAGCTCATAGTATACAAAATCCTAGGATAATACTTGGATAATACTTACCTTAGCTTTAATGACTTTCAAAGTGTCATCGTATCATATATATATAAACAGGCCTGCAACCTATAAGAAAAAAACTAACCATATATGCATCCAACAATCGGTATTGGTAAAGTTAAAAGAGAAAGCACTTGATAGATACGTCTATCTACTACTCTCAGAGTTAACCATCAGAGGTAGTCTACAAGCTTATAATCACAACCTCTAAAGATCATATTCAATATACATACATTAGTAACAATTCAAATGTTATAATAGGCTATCAGCCAATTTCATCAGCAGTAACTGAATTGCAATCATTAAATCCAAAGAGAAGATGTGGATAGAGGATTCTAAGATAAAGATTAGTGAATCAGAACATCAGTTAGAAATAGAGTATAGACAAAACAGACAAAATCCATTGCATGTCGTCATGTGTTACAATACTTTTAAAACTTGAGTGGATAGACACGGCTTCTGCAATTTGATACGATATAAGATAAATTCTACATTTTGACATGACAACAATTCTCTTTTTTATAATAGGATGAACGTAAACAAGAATAAACCAGCAATAAGGTTAGCAATTTCCACAGCGGATTCTATTATCAGCCGTATTGCAGTTGTCATAAACGAACAGGAAATATAAAAACGTGAATAAATAGATAAATAAAATACGATGAGTATCTAATGTAGATAAAGGGAGATATAAAAATTAACTAAATTTTGAAGGTGATACCAATAGTCGATAGGAGAGAAGATTATAAACAAGTAATTGTTGTTCGAAAAGATCTAGGAATGGGCACGGGCAAACTGGCTGCACAGGTAGCTCATGCGGCCGTAATGGCAGTAGAAATTACAAAAATGAGGAACATTAATTGGTTTAATTCCTGGTTTAATGCAGGTCAGGCAAAGGTAGTAGTCAAGGTTCAAACTCTACAAGAACTTCATGAATTAAGAAAACACGCACAATCTTTACATTTGGCAGTAGCAGAGGTTCAAGATCGTGGTTTGACTCAAATTCCTGCTGGAACGATAACTTGTATAGGAATAGGGCCTGGACCTTCTGGATTGATTGACAAAGTAACAGATCACTTAAAATTACTTTAAGATATCTCCATGGCAATTCTAGCTCTAGTAGATAAAAAAAATAAAGAGCTAAATAAGAAATATGAAATATATATATATATATATATATATA
>JAREAI010000344.1:0-3055 GCA_029240435.1 Nitrososphaeraceae archaeon
GCGAAATGTATTATGAGGAGTTTAGAAAAGAATTATTTCCTGCATTAGATAACAATTGCTATATTCAAAAGCCAATTGAAACTGAAATGCTAATAAGAAGACTAAATAGAATATTAAGTGCAAAATAATGATAACAACACTAAATATGGAAATAGAAATAGCTAACGTGGCAAGCGAGAGACTTTATCTTAGGCTTTGTTGAGTTTTGTTTGTCTTTATGGCCTACCATCTACTTGAAGAGCCGCAAGGTAACTATCTCCACTTGCTTAAGATTCATAAAATGTTTCTTAAAGTTTATTGGTAAAGAAATGCATTATTTCTTTTATACTTTCTCTTGTTATCCTTTCATAAATCCAATAGTAAATCCGGCTGACATACTACCAGTGAGAGGAATACCAAAGCTAGTCATTGCTAATGAAGAGGCTGTCGCAGCAGCATGGTTGCTATCGCCAAAACCTGGAATTTGTATAATTGCATTTGAAAGTGTTGTAATAGCACCCTCGGATACTGTTTGAAGTTTATTCCAGTTTATGTTAGCTATCTGATGATATTGTAGGTACGCTAATGCAGCTAAGAATAATCCAACTATTACAGCTACTATTTTAATTACTTTCTTCAAAGCATATCCAATTAGAATACCTACAAAAAAGCCTCCTCCAATTGCAGTTGCATATGAGCTGATATTGTCAAAACTCATAATATTTTGCATCCTCAAAGAGTTATTGTACTAGGTATGTCTGTTCTTTCTTGACTACAGTTATTATTTTATTCATACCTACTTTATGGTATACTTTAAGCTATAAATGTTGTGGTATACTAGTAGACAAACTTAATACATGATTGTTTACACACATATACCTAGTATATATATGGGCGAGCTAACAACGTTGGCGTTAAATGCTCCAAACAAAGCATCATTACGTACTACTATTCCTATGTTTATTGTGAAGCAATGGGGATTAAAAGCAGGTGATAAATTAGATTGGTCATTAGAAGCAAGAAAGAATGAAATCACTATTGTTGTTAGAAAGGTAGAAAGTAGTAAGAAGAAATGAGAATGAATCACTTAGATGATTGTAATCTCAAATAATGTTGTTATACGGTTAAAATTACAGCTATTCACAGTAGGATATGTGAGTGAAGAAGATTTAGAGGAAAAGAAACTGTTAGGCTCAGGTGGCTATGCTTTTGCCAAACTAACAGAGAACAAGAAGAAATCAAAGCAAGTCTTGGAGTTCCTCAAATATTCCTAGGCAATGTAGGAAGATTAAATGAAGATAGATTCTCAAAATATTATTGTAAGAGATGTGAAAAGGAATATCATGGTTCTCCTGTATTGAGTTACGAAAGTCCAAATGAAGAACTAGGAGAATGTATTATTCTTATTGAAAAGGGAGAATATAGATGCAGGACATGTAATAACCTAATAGCACTTTATCGTAATTCAATAAATAAATACAAGATAATAATATCTCATATTGTAATTGTCTCTTTTGTCTGGTATTTGGATCATTATTATGCTTTTTCTGATCAATAGATAAGTTTCAAACTCTTCAAATCATTCATCATGTGTTTATTCTATAATTAAGTTCCACAAGGTCTTCTTCATATTGTTTAGTCTTAATCAAGGTAAGCTCTGTATATTTACCAATATTATCAAACAATCGTTTTCCACTGCCTAGAAGAGTTGGAGTAATGCCAATGCTTATTTCATCTATTAAACCCAATTTCAGGTACTGTTGTGCAATATTTGCCCCACCGAATATCCATACGTTTTTATCTCCAGCTTTTGATTTTGCCTGTCTATGAGCTGCTTCTATACCTTCAGTCACAAAAATGAACTCTGCATCTTTATTTATTGATACCGGCTGATCATGGGAAACTACAAATATTGGCACTCCGTAATTAAATTGACTAAACCATTTCTGTTCAACTCCAATATCATAAGAACGTCGACCCATAATTATTGCACCAACCCTGCTCAAAAATTCTTTTAATCCAAAATCGACATTATTGTATCGATTTAACCATTCGACCTCATCATTCGGTCCAGCAACATATCCATCTAAAGATGTTGCTATGTACAAAAGTGTTTTTGCCACGTTTTATCATCTATTTCTTTACTCACTGAAACATATAGTTTTCAACTTTGATGTAATTATATTATTACTGAAACAGAACGGAACTATCTAATATGTTACTAATTTAAATTATATTAACAAATCTAGAATGAACATCAGTAAGAAATAAAGTGAAAGAGATTAATAAAATTACTAAAACAAGATAAAAAGATGTTATTTGAAAAAATCAAGTACCTGTTTTGTCAGAAAATTTGGTCTTTCTTCTGGAATGAAGTGTCCTGTATTTGGTAACGTTATTCCTGTAACATTGTTTGCAACCTTTTGAAATGATAGAATACATTTAGACTTAAATAATTTGAAATTACACTAACGATGAATGAATGAAACAGTATTACTTAATTGAGATATTCTCTGCAAATTGTCCTCTTTGCAAACATATTACAGATGACATTCAAATAGGCAAGTGCGAAGGTTGTAATCAGATAGTATATGATATGACAGAAGAAATTAAAGTAAAGATGAGAGACAACAAGGTCAAGGTTTGTTTTTTAACAGCTAGTGAATACACTGAGTATGAAGAATTTTTAAAAGAAGATCATAAAGTAACTGTGAAATGTTTTGCTCGTAAGCCACTACCAATAGGTGACTTGGCTAAAATAGTAAAAGAACAATTAAAAGAAGGATAATACGATTATCAAATAGATTGATTTGATGTTCTCTTAACTATTATTATTATTATCACCAGCGGAACTATTAACAGATTCTAGAATATGCCCAATTATCTCAGTCTTGCTTCTATATCGAAGCCTATAGTTATAATCATTATATCAAATATTGTACTGTCTATGTATGATGGCTACAAGTATTAGAACAATGCGAACAGTTCAATACTTTAAAGATAGAACAGAATGTTTTGATGATTACCATTTTCCAAGTAAAAAGATTAATTGTAATAGACTACATGTTCATAATTG
>JAREAI010000075.1:0-27441 GCA_029240435.1 Nitrososphaeraceae archaeon
AGGAAGATAGTTAGTTGTAGTCTTAATTTATATCATGAAGTTAATTCCGACTGTTGATACGCTTAAAATGACTAGATGGTTTGTTTCTGGAGAATAATTTATTTATACATACTCTACCTTTGTGATATAAGCAATAAGGAAACAGATCTCTTAATTCCGAAAGGTTTGAAGCTTTGTGGAACCACTACCAACGGTACTGCTACTTATGGCATTGTCACTATTGCAATATAAAAAGTTTAATTGGTTATCAGAAAGATTTATTCTACCAGATCTTAAATACCATCAGATAAGATTGAGCAACAACACTCTAACAGATGATGACCGCAAGCGGCTAATCAGGGACTGGTTGTGGGAGATTGAACAAGAGTTACCTGAAATAGGCTCGTCTTCACTCAGTCCAGAATCAAAAGATAAGATTAAGACCTTGTTAAATCAGATTGGAGATATTGTTGTTCTATAATTTTGCAATCGTATGACATATCAAATAGAGCCCTTCTTTTTGTATTATAATAGTGTTGGCCTAGTCCTATGTTTACATCGTTTGTTAGAAAGATAATCTATACCCATTATTTCTTTTCTTCTTATCACCTAACTTAAATAGATAATCCTTTTTCATTGCAAATAATAGAAAAACAATACTTCATAGCCGGGGAAGAGAAAAGGAGGAGATAATAATATCTTATCCTCAATAGAAAAAATAATGATGTCAGCAAGATATACGCACCAAGTTACACATAGTTAAGGACAAGAGTTACTGTCTATATAATAACACAGTGACAACTACATCAGCAAAGTATTACTGTTCTTGGGAAGCATGTATAATGAAATGATAATAGTAAGAAACACGAAATCAACCTTAGATATACATTTGATTCTTAATAGAAAAAGACAGAAAAAAGAGAAGAAGCATCATTAAAAGCAGAAGAAATGGCCAGCCACTTAGAAGATAAAATATTATCATAAAAAGTAAATGATACCATCTTTCAGCTCATATTCTTTGGATAGAAAGCTGATCTTGATTGCAGTTTTCTGAGGCTTTTCTTTTTCAATATTGTCAGCATCGATAGATGTTGATAGTGAGATTTTGTGATATACATAAAAATTTAATAACTATCATAGTAGACGGGAACTGGATCTACAATTAGTTCTAAGATTTATTCTCTATTTGCAAGCGTACATTTAAAGCATTAGAATTATAAAATATTGTAAGTCGACTGACATTAAAGAATATGCTTGAAGATTACGGGACGCCATCTAGGACACTGTAACAAAACTACATTAGAGGGTATGAAGTACGTTCGTAGTGTTTAATTTAAAAAAAGGCAAAGGATATTACTCCTGAAGCGATTAAACTTGCAAGGGTACAAAGGTACCTATACTCGATTATATAATAGAAATACATAATCATAGATCGCATATACTTTCATAGCATCCATAAGGAATGCCAAATTATGATAATGGTTCTTCTTATTAGTTAATCTGCTTAAAAACATTTTAGACGATATAACCTATGTTAAACGATAATAATAAGAATAAAAATCAATTCAAATTACTTATACATATATACAATTCAAATTATTTGATCTTATTGCATTATTGGCTAGGTTCGTTTTGCCGAGTTCTTGATAAACATAAACCTCTATTTCCTAGAAGTGTTATCGCTGTATCTGATATTATAACACTAATTGCAGATAATGGAAACCAAATACCAGATAAATCCTGGATGCTCTATCTACTTGAGATTTTTAATACGCAGAACATAGCAGTCGAATTAAATCTTATATGTCAGTTCGATAATCAAGATTACTTTGAGGCTATATTTCAAGGGGTTAACCAATACAGGTTTAAACACATATTGCCAATAGTAGGTCATTCGTATCTACGTCAAATTGTTATGGATAGTCAGAATAGACTTATCAAATATATTCTAAGTGATCAAAACACAAGACAGTCAGAAACATTTGGTTTACCATTACCAAATATGAACTTTGGTTTTATAGCCGCAAATCACTTTACTGGAATAGAATGGTGGAATAAGATTAGTAACATTCCATATCCTATGAGATATATAGTTGAAATCTCACAACTAATGTTTGGTTTAAATGATTCCATAGACTCTGAGTCAATAACTTATCTGCCACACAATGCTTTGATACCTAATAGTGATGGATCTGGCACTAAATACCCTATTTCATTTCAGAATATCAGAATTAAGGACGATTGTATTTGTTATACAGTTCAACCAGGCAATTGTTATACTGGAATACGCTATAAATGTTAATGAAATAATACAAGGTGTTAACCCCAGGATATGATAGTTAAGATGATATTTGCAGTTTCATTTTGTAGATTAGTGTATGACTATAATGCTACTACTACTACTGCTGCTGCTTTGCTCACATTTTTTCCTCCTTCCTTTTCTGACTTTCAAATAAATTTCAATCTGTTCTCTAATTCTGTTCTTTCCAATCCTTACTCGTTACTGTGCTTATTTAGTAATTCAAACCTTAATATCGACTGGATATCCGAAGCTCATAAATTGTATGAGCAACTTCACAACAAAACAACAATGAGAAAATTAGAACAAATAATTTACATATAAGAGGATTCCTGATAAAGAAGTTTTTCATGATTTTTTGTATGAAGCATATTCTGTGCAGATGTATTGGTAACAAAAAATGAAGTTGGATCACTATAGTTTGTTAAAGCAACAACAATCACTACAATTGATAATATTAAGAGTTTTATGTATCAGGTTCAATATTAGCAATACAATAATAAACACTAAGAACTAAAAGTAATAAGTCTGAGGTTAATGTATATAAGAATATGTACACGGTGAGACTTTTTGCAACCTTGTGCGTCATTTTGATAATAATCATGTTGCCAGTAATCAATAATTTTACTGTGTATTCACAATCTAATACTCATATCCAACAACAGATATGGATGAATTCTACAAGTAGAGGAAGTCTTGAGGTTAAGCTTGAGGCTATCCCGTATCCTATAGAAAGTAATAAGGACATGGAATTCAAAGTCTCATTTCTAAAGCCGGATAGCAGCATATTACAAGATAATGTTGATTTTAACTTTATAATTCTAAAAGATGGAAAGCGAGTATTTCAGGCATCAAATCATACTGATAGACCTTCAGTTCTATTACATGCCACTAACGGATCTATGACTATACCTGTACTTAACTATAAATTCAATGAGGAAGGCCCATATTTAGTTCAAGTCCCAATTTATGCAATTCTCTATAATCCAATTAGACCAGAATATGCAAATTTTACAATTGGTATGCAGTCCATGATTATAGATTAGAACACGTCTTCAGATAATGACTATTTTATATTATTATTATTATTATTTCATTCTTATAATAGAATTATTGAATCTTCTAAAGATCATTTTGATATGTTTATATATTAATATTGTAACAACAAAAACGACTACAACTAATGATATGAATTTCCTAATGTAGTTTCAAAGACAGTCATACATACATAAATACAAGCTATACAACCAAGGTTTTTATTTCATTCTATAAATCATAATATTTATTCTAATAGATATTGCAAAGAGGAATCATAATAATTGTAGTTAGGTTGATATATGCTGCGAATGTTGTTATATTCTATCGAATCCCCTTTGGCAAATGCTAATGACATTAACTATAAAGGATATGGAATGAACACATCTAAAGAAACTGTAACATCAGCATTAGCATTCTTATTTATTGCTGCTGCTGCTTCATTCGCATTGAATCCAATCACATTGGAAGTATACGCAGAAGAAAACAGCAACAGCACTGTTGTTGTAAAGGAGCAGGGCTCTTATGTAGACTCACTAGGTAGACTTAACATTGTTGGAGTAGTATATAATGATGCAAATAAGCCTGTTAGTGTTAAAGTAGGATTAAACGTCATGAATGATATTGGCAATAGTCATGCTTCTTCAAACATGATTTTGACTAATGATACTTATGCAAGAATAATTTATCCATCAACCAGCGTACCTTTTAAATTTGTGTTGGAATCAGGACAACAACCTAGTGGTAAATCATTCATAGAAAGCTTAACAGAGGTTGATGCAACTTATTATGATGTTCTGCATTTGAATTACACAAACATGGCAATAGGAACTGATAAGGCACTTTTTGGTAATGTGAAGAATGTTGCACCATTTGCTGTCCACAATGTATCTGTTTACGCATCAGTTCATAACGATAATGGATATCAAATAGATTCTGTTAAAAGCAATGTCATACCAACCATAAATTCCGGAGAAGAGGTTGAGTTTATGGTTATGCCAGATAGTTCTGTGAAACCAGATGTCTATTTTTACAGTTGTGCTGGAGTAGAGCTAGAGCCTCCAATTAGTACTATCAATACTGGTGATGGTGGATTTATTGCTTATGATCTTCGGGGATTAGTAAAAATAAGCAAACTTGCATATGAAAATTCTAATGATAGTATAGTATTTTCAGTAGATCATTATAATCCAGCAGGTGGAAACATAACGCTTAAAATACCACAGATGGTCGACAATCATAAGATAAATGTACTGATAGATGGAAAGCTATATGAAAAAGCAAAAATAAACATGGATGGAAAAACAATGAGTATTGATATAGTTATACCTCCAGAAGAGCATAGTATACAGATAAAAGGAGTCGCAAACAGTATCTAGGAAGGAGAAATTGATTTTTGTTTTTCTCCAGTAATAATTCCTAATATCAGTCTATTATATATATATATATATATATATAGAGCAAGACCGTAGGCACAATAGCTGAAAGCATCATAGCAGCCATTCCAGCCGTCCAACTTGCAGTGAATATTGCAATTGTTATTAGATCCAATGTTATCATTTAATTCATCATATATGACTGCTGTCTTATTGATATTAGCCAATCTATTGTAGAACTCAAATAATGAAATAAATATAATTTTTTGAATTCTATCCATTTATTTATCTCACATATGATGATATACTATAGTACAAAAATTTGGTTATAGACCTTTAAATTCTACTACAGAATAGAAAGCATTCTTGCCTAAATCATCAAAATTAAGATTTGGTGTCAAAATGCGCATTATCTTCGACTTGGCTACTTCTGCAATTTTCCATATGAATTCATTTGACAGTTGTATTTTTGTATCTTGCTCTTCTCTCGTAACAGGATTTATAAAACTTTCAACTTGTACCTCAGCAATATCTTTTATGGAAAAACTAGTTCTTTTACCATCTATTTTTTTGACTTAATTTGGTTCAAGAAGATATTTTATTGTACCTGCAAATAGTGCAAATGCCCACTCACCCTTTGCTTGACCTTAAGATATACTAATCAGAGCATGTCTTTGATTCTCATCAGATTTATTTATGATGAAAATCTGTAAAGTACCATTGCCTTCGCGAATAGCTTTAATCAGTAATAATACGGGTTTCTATAACAGTAAAACTAAATCAAAATAGAAATGCTGAAGAGGGACCTTTTTTTCTTATTTCATTTTCCCATACACGCTGCTTCAAATATTCCAACCTCATATACTTAGCTTTATAGACAATATTTAATAGAAGCATTATAAGAAAACAGACGAGGAGATGTCAAAAGAAAAAATAGATAAGAGGCTTGGATATTGGGCTTCGCAAGAACAGTATGCTATGCAAGATTTACTAAAGTTTGTAATTGAAGCTGAAAAATATGGGTTTGATAGTTGCTTGACTAGTGATCATTTTCATCCTTGGTGGCATGATAATGGATATGGTAATTTTACTTGGATTTGGATAGCAGTTGCTGCTGAGCGAACCAAAAGTATGCAATTTATAACAGGCGTAACTGCAGCTGTATATCGTTATAATCCAGCTATAATTGCACAAGCTTTTGCCTCTCTTGATGCTCTATATCCAGGCCGAATTGGTCTTGGCATAGGTACAGGTGAAGCTATGAATGAGGTCCCTTTAGGATTTGATTGGCCTGATGCAAAGACTAGATTGACAAGAACCACTGAAGCAATTCAAATTATACAAAAGCTTTGGAAAAGAGAAGGAGAAGAGCAGGTAAAGAAAGGTAAAGAAAATGTAAGAAGTTATGATGATAATGATCATGATAATGACGGTTTTTTGCACTTTAACGGTAAATACTTTAGAATTAAAAATGCAAAACTGTATACTCCTCCTTCAGGTAAAATACCCCTGTACATGGCAGCCAGTGGAGAGGAAGCAACAAGAATTGCTGGACAATATACTGATGGTTTAATTACAGTTCAAAAACCTGATAAATCAAAAGAAATATTTGATATATTTGACAAATCTGCTAGTGAGCAGGGCAAAGATCCTAGATCTTTAGAGAAAATAGCCAAGCCTAAAATATCTTATTCAGAAGATTATGATAAAGCTTTTAAGTCTACAGAGTTTTGGCGAGCTTCTTTAATAGAAGATATATTTGATTTAGACATAAGTGATCCAAGAAAACTAGAGCAAAAAGCAAAAGAAGAAGTTCCAGATGAAAAAGTGAAAGAATCAACGTTGATAGTTACTTCAATTGAGGATTTAATCAAGCCTATAGAAGAATATTTCAAGGTTGGCTATACAAGAGTATATGTACATAGTACCAGTCCTAATGAAATAGAATTTATTCAAGCCTTTTGTGGTAAGATATTGACATATTTTAATGATATGACTAAGAGGTAAAATAACTACAACGTTAGTGAATATCATTATTTAATAACAATAACGGTACGCAATTCCTCCGATTTTTGTAAAATATAATAGCAGCAATATTACTGTAGGATTACTAGCTCTCAATTAAGCATTCATCATCACATTATCAATGCTTTCAAGAAATTTTTTTGCTACTTCTTTGAATAGGTAATTATTTCTAAATCCTATATCCTTTACCTTTTTCTACGAAATTAAAGATCGAATTTTCTCCAGCCAATTTCCTGATATTTATTTGATAGTTCGTTTTAATATTGAATCCTCAAGTCTTGTGTTTATCACTCTCTTTTGAAATATTTAGTCAAATAAAGCACCCTAGTTATATAAATAATCATCGAGTTTATCAACATGAGAAAAAAAGTCACTTACTAATCTAAGAGTATTATTTTAACCTCGAACATAGGAAGACACAATAGATTGGTCTTCGAGTGACATACAAATTATATTTTAAACAATAGATATTATTCGGAAAATAATGTTCTATAACTAAAAGTTATATGATTACTTTATCAATAATATATCATAGTTAAGTATTTATACTAATAATTATTCATTCTCCTTTTATTCAATATTGCTAACGCAATATTAGAGAAACATCGAGTTGATATGTCAGACTTAATAGCAGGAACTATTCCCATGGCATGTCAGCATCAATGTATAAAGTGTGGGATATTATATTCTTGTAAAAAGATTCACGGTAATTGTGGAATGCCATTTCACCATGGCAAATGTTTATTATGTAATTAAGATATAGTGCTCTAGAATAGAATATTTCTCATCAAAATGACAGGCAATGTTTACTTACAATTTAAATCTATAGTTAGACACTGGCAAATATCTTTAATGGCTTGTTTTTTACTATCTCTGTCTTGACTGCTATTTGCTTTGCTAATTGTAGCAAGTATTTAAGGAGTTAATTAGTATTTAGATCTGCGCATTTTTCTTGTTGCACAATATAATTGATTATTAATTGTTACTAGTATATGCCTGACAATGTAGAGATGAATTGACCATCTAGATGTCTTACCTCCTCCATTCTAGAAAAGTCTGATCAGATGACTAATTGTAATATTAGTTGTAAAGCTATTCTATTTGTGTATTCATTAGCACATTATCTTGCAAATAATATAATATATGAATGACTAGATAAAACAGGATAACGATGCGGGTATTGATGGTATGTACAGAATATCCACCTATCCCAGGAGGTATAGGACGATATACTTCAAATCTGACAAATGCTCTCTTAAAATTAGGACTTGATGTCTACGTTGTATGTGATGAGAAAGGTGATGGACAGTATTCTGGCCTTTATCCTTATAACCCTCATAATTCAGATGTGCTGTTAAAAATCGTTAATGACCTAAAGCCTGATATTGTACATGTACAATTTGAGGCTGGTTTATATGGATTAATATGGGATACAAAAAATCCAAGAAAGGTTGGGACATATATAGACCAATTTTATGTTAAATGCAAAATTCCAATAGTAACAACTTTTCACTCTGGACCAATTACTCTGAGCCAATGGATAACCCCGTCATCATTGGTTAAAAAAAGCGGTAAGATGGGAAAATTAGGAATACCTTTGCGAGCATTGCTTAGATATTATAAATATTTCTTAAATTATCAGGCTTTCAATAACATAACCAAAGAAAAACTTAGGATGAGTAGAGCAGGCATAGTATTCTCACATTATATGTCGAAGTTGCTTGATCATGATGATGATGGTGATAGTGGTAGTAGTAGATGCCATGTAATTTATCATGGATCTGAGCCGGCCATATATCCTCCTTTAAACAAGAAAGCAGCACGGGAAAAATTTTCTCTACCGCAAGAAGATGGACATCGAATAGTTTTAGCACATGGATTTAGAACGGCTGGTAAAGGTTGGGATATACTAAAGAAAATGAATATTCCAAAGGATTGGACATTAGTAGTAAATTCCTCTAAAGATTATTACAATAAAGAGAACCTTGAATTGAGCTGGCAAGGAGCAACCAATATCCTAGATTTAAGACGTGGTTACCTTAGAGAGGATGAACTCTCTACATTATTCTATGCTTCTGATGCTGTCATATTACCATATAAAGTAACTGCTGGTTCAGGTGTAATGTTTGATGCTTTAGCACATGGATTACCATTTGTAGCAACAGATTTAAGATTCTTTAGAGAATTTGCTGCTCAAGGATTAGGAATAACTGCCAAAAGAAATCCTCATGAGTTTTCGAAAGGATTAGAGGACCTTCTCAGTAATTATGTCAAATACAAAGAAGCTGTTGATATGTTTAAGGAAAAGCTAAAGTGGGATTCTGTTGCTAAACAGCATTCTACGTTATATCATGCTGCAGCACGGAGAGAGTAGCAGCGTCGCGCATCCGAGCCGGCCCATACCATAATATTGTATGATATAATTGGCGGTAACTGAAGAGCAAGATCCTTTAGCAATGTTCTTCTATGCGCTAAAGCTCCAGAAATAAATAGGCAAATCCTCGACAGTTTAAGGTTTTTCTTGGCTTTCAAACTACGAGGGAACATTTGAAAAACAGTGCTTCGATATTATTTTCTATAAAAAGCACAGGAGTAGTATCAGCAGTAATCAGTAATACAATATATTCTGTATGTATGGGTAATGGATCTTTATAATAGTTAGTTGAGAGGGGAGAGACCTGCGGCCCCATTAATGACATGGGCTTCAATTATTACTATTACAAAATATTATATTAATACTCTAAATGCCTTCTTCAATATGTATAACCATGCATAGATTCAAATAAATAAATTTGTTAACAAGTATATGCATATGATTTCCAAGAATTGCGAAAAAGCAGATCATAGTAACTGCACTGCTCAATTCTATGATAATGAGAACAATAATCGATATCAATGTGAGTGCAGTTGTCATGTCCAAATCCTGTCACCTGAAGATTTGCAGGCAGAGAAAGATAAGCAAGGAATAACAAAAGGGGATGAACTAAGGGCAGAGACAATGATATAATAATCAATTATTAGTTAGTTCAATTCGTCAAAACGACTTTTAAACCATTATGCTGGTATTCACTTGCACTTTTGTAGGAAGGAAGCACCCAAGTAAATTAAACTCATTACTAGAGGCATATTAGAGATAATTTACAATTCTATCTTCTTAATACTTCTCTTCAATAGAGAACCCTTCATCATAAGAATTAATAGAAAATAATTCCGATCTGACTTGTAAAATACATGGTGGTAGCAGCGAGAACAGAAATGGATATATCAGATCGGATCAGTATATACATTTCTTGTAGTTTAACCATATTTTGATTCCGTGTAAAATAAAAGTATTCAATGTTATTTATTGGTTAATTACTCATTATTAGCTAATTTCTATTTCTTAGTGATGTTTTTCTTCTATGAAACAATAAAACACTCTTATTATAAATATTTTGATCTTATATTAACATAATATAAGATTCAATTCTGTTTAAATCTAAATTCTCTTCTTTTGATCTTACACATTTTAGTTAGTGCACTATGGCGTAATGCACATGTCAGAATTCTCTACTTTCACTTGAATAGGATAATGTTAAATTCTGATATGTTATATGTAATCTATAGATAGGAATTTTATAAATGCTATAATATTAAATTGTCAAATATTATTATTGCTATTATAGTATATGCCTTCGTCTGACAAAGCCAATAGACGGCGAAAAGAAGAAGGAGAAGGTAAAGAGGAAAAATCTTTCCGACCTAAACTCAGTGATTTTAAAAGAAAAACAGGAGAAGAGAAAGATAAGGGCTCATCGCCACACTCAAGAGGAATAGATAATATGAGAAGAAGAGAAAGACTAGAGGAAAAATCCTTGCAAGCTAGACATATGGATGATATTTTTGAAGATTTTAGAAGCAACATTGAAAGTATATTGAATCCTTGGTCATCATCATCATATCTGTGGCATTCTCCTTCTAAGTTAGAGATAGGAGGAGGAGAAGAAGAAGCAGAAGAAAAAGATGAAGAAATAAGAAGAACACCTCTATTAAAGCAACAGATGATTCTATTGAAATTTCGGCTGAACAATTAGAGGAAGAGAGAGTCGAGCAAAGAAAAACGAAATATGTATATAATGAACGGTCATACAGGTCTTTCTATCGTACAATTCCAATTCCTGAACAGATACTGTCATCAGAGGTTACTGCTAAAATGAATAATGGAATATTACGAATAGATCTTCCAAAGAAGATGCCTACCAAACCTAAAGGAGTTAAAGGTAGATCTATAACGGTAGAATGACAGTTTGAAATACAGAAAGGCAGACACATATGCTATAACTATAACTCTTCTTATTTTTGATGACTCGGATCGACGATATTCTTGATGAGTTTACCTTAATCTTTTTGATTCTAAGTAAAACCTAACAATAAACTGACAAGAGCGAACAAAGGTGTATATTCGAAAGACTATGGGTAAATTAATGAAATTTAATAACATTATTTTTAGTTTTATCTTGTATATATTAGTAATAGTAGTAGCCAGGATTCTATTCATCTATTTCTTTCCTAACCTTGTATTTTATAAAAGAGAAAGCGTCAAAGATATTTGATGAATCTAACTGATCTTCTTCTAACATTTCAGCCTTCAAGCATACAATATTTTGTATGTATAGTTGAGATGGAATTTGCTTTCCGCATTGACCACCACCACTCACACTTCCTTCTGGTTGCATGCTGAAAATATTTGGAGTCTGCAGACACACAATTTTTTTATTTTATCGGTCACGACTTCTAATTGTGTTGGTGCCTCCAGATGTCATCTGTTATCGTATCATATAGTTCTACAAAAAAAGTCTCTGCTGATTTATTTGAAATAGTATGCATATCATATGTTGTATTCGTCTGAGTTCTAGTCTATTATATTAAAACACCATTTAATAACCAGTCTATGTATTTTCTTTGCTTTTCTCTTCGAAATTTGCTTTTGCATCCATTATTTTTAGAAAAATATCTATATTGTGGAGATAATGACACATTCTGTTCCTATTAGCATAATATCATATATGAAAAGTGGTTTCTAAGATAAGTAAATGATAAATATTTAAGATTATTCAAATTTTAATATTGATAAAGCGTGCAATTAGAATAAGTTTTTTATGATTTAAAGATAAAAAAAGGAATGTATGACATTCTACTCTAAAATAAAGTCGTTGAATTATCTATGCTTCATCCTTCTTCATCTGCCTCTCCTTCACCTGAAATTTGTCCGCGAATTTCTCCCAGTGGAAAATCCTTTGTATGCACATTAACATATGCTGTTCCATTATCCATAATGTCAATTAGATCAGCTAGTTGTTGTCCGGCCAATGGTCCTTCTAGATTGGCAGCAGTGATGTTACCTTGTGACAAAAGTCCTTGTGATACACTTGCTGGCATGGTAGCATTGTATAGCGTTACTACAATCTTTCCATTTTCTCCTTCTTCGCCTCTATGTATATGAGCTGCTGTAGCGTTGGCCAACTCATCGACACTTAATAGATAGCCTGATGATTGATTAACAGTAACAAGATTAAAAGTTCCTGTTGCCTCAGTATCTACGGGTGGTACTTCATCGCCTCCTGTAAGTTCTGCAGTGAAAGTTTGTTGTCCAAGTGCTGAATTGATAAAACCATTTGTTGCTATGCTTCCCAGCGCTACTATAATTGCTATTGTAGCTAGTGTTACTTTGATAGACATATGTATTATCTAAACAATATAATTAATAACTATATGTCATTATTAATGGCATTTAGATATAGTTAATGTCTTAATAAAGGCATTTATGCTCTATTTTATATCATTTGTTGTTTTGAGTGAGCAAAGAAGACTTTACATCATATTTTGACCATTTGGAAAGTGGATTTAAGGGGTAATATATAGATAGATAGTATAATAAAGCTATATCTTCAGAATTATTTCTGCGAGACTGATGCTAAAGATATGAAAGAAAAGAATAGATCTACTACATGCTTAGAAATGTTCTATAGTTTGATGGAAGAAGAAGAATATGATTTATTGGATTTCTTATCATCTTTTATTTTGATAAATCGAATTTGTTGTTTTTTAGATATTGGAACAGATTAAAAGAGATCTATTCTATTTGTTGTCATCAATTTGTGCCTTTGCTCATATCTTGGAAATGATGGGCATAACCTATACATTTGATATTTTATTACTTTCAGATAATCGCATCATCAAATATCGAAATTATATGTAGATGTAAATATATCTAATAAGCGTTATTTTGGAAGCAATGGCAATCTACAACACTTTTAATCTGAATCATGCTTTTTCTTACCATACTTTATTTGAACATCTACTAACCAATCAACATCCGATAGTGATTTAGTTAATTTTGCAATCTGTATAACATCCCTAATGTCTTTAGACTTCATTTTATTCCATACTGAATAGCCAATTTTTTCTGCTATAGGTATATTCAAATGATATCTCTTTACAATCAACCTTCTTGTAATCTCCATAAATTCTTCAAAAGTATATTCCTCTAAATGCAATTCCATAAATCTGGATCGTAATGGCTTTGATAATTTGCTAATTTCATTACTTGTTGCAAATATCGATAGATACATCTTTTTTTGTCTTGTTCTTCCTTTTTTAGTTTCGGATAGAATGCCTGTCTCCATAACACTAAGCAATGTTACCTGATCGCTTTTTTTCAACTTATCAATTTCATCGATTAACAGATATTTAGTATCATTACTGAAAAGATAGCTAATCATACCAGCACCTGAAGCACCAACAGCATCTATAAAATATGCATGATCTAGTCCTTCCATCATTTCTAATAGAAAAACTGTTTTAGAAGAGGCTGGAGGTCCTGTCAATAATATATGTATGGGCTCTTTAGATACTATTGATTTCATAAATAGTTTCTTTATATCAGGATATCCTACTATATCAGAAAAGAATTTCTCCTCTGGAGGAAGGTTTGGTTCGTCTTCTAATCCAAGTACTTCATCTATTTTCTTGAATAAGTTTTTGAACACTTCTATCTTGCCTTTTTATTTTACTGTTATATTTATGAGAGAATGTATTAAAGGCTGTGGTTTGAGTTCTGAACATTTTGAATTACATACATACATCTCAACTGAGATCTTGTTTTTTATCATAATCCGATAATCTTTACAATATTTGCAGGAACCCATCAATTATAGGTTAGTACATCATGTATGAAATATGTACTAGCTTCATGAATAATTAGAATGTCTGCCTGCCTGTATTAAAATATACGTTCAATTGAAACTCCTGCCAGATAATGGAGTTTTTACTTCTTTTATGAACAAGATGAAAATTCCTATCATCATGATAGTAAAATAGCATAATATCCAAAAAAAGGTCTTAGGCTAATTCATAGTTCTCAACTTATATATTATATGGTTTATGTTTTTGTGAATTTCTAGTAACATAAATAATTTCAAACTGCTGATCTATGGCTGGTAAATGGGTAGTAGTAGTAGTAGTAACAATGGAATAGTAATTGAATAGTAGTAGTAGTAGTCGTCGTCGTCTTCTGTCAAGAGTCTTTGAGTAAGAAGAAGACAACTGGGGTATGATGGACGATACTACTAGGAAACGTGAGTGAGAGAGTGAGTCAAGAATAATATTACATGTAAAGGTATATAACAACAACCATAATAAAAAAGATTGCAGTAGATCTTTACCACTTGAAAGAGACCTGCATACCACTTCTTGCTTTGATTAAAGACAGCACATATAATAAACTAGATATGGATTCCAATGGCAGTATCGTAGGAGATGGTATAAGGTTTGCAAAGAATTCCGATACTTTCATCAACTAGGAGTTGTTGTCGAAAGAAATGTTTGTAATACTTTATTGAATTTATCGGGATACTGATACATCAATCCAAGTCCAGCATCTTTTATCTGCACAAGCCAAGCTCCTGGGATTTTTTGTGCAATAATTATAGAATTACCTGCTGGTACAGCAACATCTTCAGTTCCGGTTATTATCAGAGTAGGTTTGGATATATTTGGAAGCTGGTATTTGATTTTATTTTTCCTATATAAGACATATTTTTTCATTACTTATCATTAATTTAAGGATTAGGTTACTCAGTTATCTAGGTTAACACGACCAACGCATTTGTATGATACTCAATTTTATTTGTCTTTGAGTATTAAGACTCTAGTTATTATTATTGTTGTTGTTGTTGATGATAATAACTAGATAGTTTTATTATTATCATTATCATCAAAATCATGAAAAAAACTTTTCCTTCTCTTTTTCGATAAGTGGAATCACTTTTTCTATTATTATCATGTCATAATCTTTTGCTTCTACATCTAATGTTATAAGCAAATAATAATTATTGTTTATTGGGATTGTTGCCCTAATCAGTCCTTCATATCTACCAAGTGCATAGTTCATTTTGCCCAATTTTGATTCAAATGTTATCCTTGTTTTATGTCTCTTTATTGCATTTGATGCATATTCTTCATTTTCCTCATTTGACAGAAGAAGTTTAACTCCTTCTCTGTGTTCAACATTAAGAAGAACTCCTGTATTATCTGTAATACCCACCCATCTTATAGAGGGATCAAGTCCCAATACATCTCTACTGAATCTATAAAGAAACTTGTCATCTATCATTATCATTATTTCTCAATCATCAATTCTATTTAAAATGTTATTATTATAGAGTAATATCTACTAGAGATCGTGTTTATGTGTAAGTAGATCTTGATGAATATCGTGCAAAGAAGAGTTCTCATCATATGACGATAATAACAACAAAGCATAATCAGCAGCAGTAGCATCAACAAGAAAAAGAACAAGATAATAATAATATTGTTGATAATTATTATAATAATAACAATAACAGAAGAACTAACAAACAGACTCCTAGAGTTTGTAAACTCGGATGCTGGATGGAAGATCTCAGGCATACACATCCTAACTTGTTTATAAGTCAAATTGATAATGCATTTCGTTATTCACTATTGCACTCTATGCTTGTAATGGAAAGGGCAGATCAGGATATGATAGATTGTGCATTTAATTTAATGAAAAAAGAAATGGAAAGGCATTCTGAGAATTATCGAACGCTAGATGATTTATTAGAAGAAGGCGGCGTTGATATCTAACTATGGCAAGCTTAGGCGATATAATTCCATTTTGACTATACGCTGAAGGGCAGACGTCTTAAGTTACTTAACACTAATGATCCCTTTACCAAGTTGCAGCCTGGTATGACTGGCACCATAAAATACACGTTTGATAACCTCGGGATTAGGTGCATAAGTGTGAACCGGAATAGCAATCCTAAATCGGTCTTGATGTTGCTAGAGGGAATACACAAGTATGAAATTTTAGACTAGATAGATAATAGATAGATAAATAGAGATGGAAGAAGTATCGAGTTCCAAATATTTATAATTCGATTACAACCTTCCCTCGACTGTCTGATTTTAGACACTCGGGGTTTGGTTCACATTTTTTATGGGAACCATATTATCAAAAGATTGTTCTATATAGTGCTTTGAGTTTTGCCACTTTTTCTGTCAAAACTATGGTACTAGTTTTACCATTTTTTATGGGAAAACTCATCTTGATTGCCACTTTTTCCCCATTCACATTTAACTTCGTCATTAGAAAGTGGTAGTCCGGCTATCATATATTCATAACAAACAGGACATTTTTTGTAAACTATGTTGTTGGCAGCAGCAGCTGACGATGACATAATATATGATGACGCAGACCAAAAACATGATTCACACAATAGGAAATACTTTTGTTTGGGAATTCTTCTGCTATCTTCAAATATCTTCTGCTCTTCCACCTCTCCCTCCTCTTTGTATATGCTTACAATAGTAGATCATCTCTTCTCCTCACTTTGCTACTTTCTCTCTCTCCTCTCATTGTATCTAACATTATTTTTATCATTATCATTATCATTCAGATGTTTTTGCTGTTCTCCTCGTGTTGACGGAATTTCTTGATATTGCTTCAAATGTCTTTGCAGTATTAACACCTATCCTTGATAACTCCTTTAGATTTTTTCTTGTATGCTGAATTGAAGTCTTAATTGTGTCTGTATTTACAGATATCATGTTATTTGTCAATCCTATTACTGCAATTGTATTATCCGTAAATCCATTAAGTAATGAAGCATATATTTCAGTCATATTTTTTGGAGATATCCAATAATTATAGAAAGTTTTTTCCATAAGTGGAGCCCATGCTGATTGGAATAAACTAATGATCTCCTTTTGCGATTCTATGTAATCATCAGTAATATCTCGTATTGCTTCAATTGTCTGTTCTTGAGAATCATTAACTGTCTGCGTATAGCGTGGAATCTCTTTTCTTGCTTCACTTAAAGTTTTTCTAATATTATCTTTAGTATCATCTAACACTTTGTAAATTACCTTTTCTTGTTGCTGCTGCTGTCGTTCTTGTTGGATTTTTAAGGAATTACTCTCATCTGATTGGGAAGATACTTTCTCTCTATCATTTTTTTTAGTATCTCGTACAGTTGACATATTATAGGAGATTCTTAGCTTATATTTAGCAATTTGGAATTTTTTGCAATTTTTTGAAATTTTTTGAAATGCAAAAAAATACCGCTCAAATAAATCTAATTGGATCTATTTAATTGCAATTAAAACCAGATGAGTACAGCGAAAATGTATGCCAAAAGTCAATCATACTGGAAAAGGAAAGATAGAAAGTGAATGTATCACTTTTAGAATTGAAAGAAATCTTTTAGAGGAATTACGTCAAGAATCAAACGAAAAAGTTGAAAGCATTAATACATTAGTAAATCAAATATTCAGACAATACGTTAAATGGCACAACCCTGCATCCAAAACTGGATTTATGTATTGGTCAATAGCTTTGCTTACTAGAATGATAGATTTTCTTACTGATGAAGAAGTTGTTGAACTTGCAGAACACTACGTAAAAAATGAATTGAAGGGAATTATGCGTATGATAGGACAAGAATATACCGTTTCTTCATTTTTAGATGGATTTTTGACTTGGTTACGAGTGTCAAGTATAAGATACAAACATATGTCTAATGAGAATGTTGATGATTGTGCAATATATCTGAATATGGGAAGGAAATGGTCTATTTGGTTTGAAAACTATTTGCAACTTGTATTTGAGGATTTAAAAGAAAAAAATGTAGAATTAGAAGTGACAGACAACACGGTATCGTTTAAGCTTAAGAAATAAGCAGGAACTATCAATATGTCTTCATGTCTTTGTCTTCTTATTTGAATTTCCTTAATCATTGCCATGAGGCTCTTAATTAAATTGACATTAGCTGCTCTCCTTAATAATTTTGAGAGGATTTGATTACTTCTACTATAGATTCTGTTACTGTATATTGGTATCGCAGGATTTTTCTTCCGTGATCACAACAACAACAATCACCAGGACAACAACAGGGGCAGAAACAACAGATATAATGATTGAAAATGATAAGGAGGATGATACCACAACATAGACAGCAATAATAAAACAAAGGATAAAGCAGCGGATGGAACAACTCAAATATACACATTCTAATTTATTCGCTGACCAAATAGATGATGTTTTCAGATATTCTATTCTACACTCTATGTTATCGTTCGATCGAAAAAGCAAGTAAAGAGGAAATACCTTTTTGCTTCGATATGATGAAAAAGGAAATGGCTAAACATCAAGAAAGATATACATTGTTGGATGAATTAGCTTTGGGAGAAGAAAAAGAAGATGAGGAAGAAAAAAAGGAAAGGAGTGAGCACCTAACAATGAACCAAAAAATAGAAATAAAATATTTCTTATTTCTGGTATAGCAATGATCGCGGTGAGTTTTGCCTTAGAAGCACTATATCCCATGATATATAATGAGTATAGGAATGATTTAGGAAATTGCATGCTGTTTACAATCGATGACAGACCAGTAAACGATATGAATAGCATAATCAAATATAACAAAATACGTGAACTTCAACAACAACAAAATCCAGCAGCTCTTGAAGATATGAAACAATAATGCTTATCTAAATATCCGCCACTACAAGCTAATTTAGCCTTTGTATTAGGATTGATGAGTTTAATCTTAGTTTTAGCTGGTATAGTTTTGATAACAGTAGCAATAATGATGATAAAAAACGATAGAAAAGAAGAAAGGAGAAGAAGAAGAGAAGAATATAATAATAAAATAACATCATCACAACAAAAAGAACAAGAAGAAAAAGAAACAAACGATAAGGAGTTTTGAATTTAGTAGTTGCTAACAAAAGTAAAAGAAAAAGAAGAAGAAAAAGAAACGACGACGACAATAACACCACAAGAACAATGTCAAAATCTTAAGCAGTTTACTTGGTGGGTACTTTCGTATGAACATCGTTCATTAGATCAGCAAATGAAGATCAGATATGAACTTAACAAACTTGCTAAAGACATAGACGAATGAATGACGTCTATTATTATAGAGAATAAGAATAAAAATGATAAAGAAAAAGCCAGATAAACTAACAATTATCCTCTTTTGTCTTGTTGGATTTATTATTATATGGTTAGTATTGGGTTGGATATATTATGATAATAAATAATAGATAATTATATGATAATAGATTCTTCTCCTATGTTCTCAATTATTCTCATCAAATGGATTCTATATGCAGGAATTTCTGGTTGGTTAGTGTTTGGTTTGATAGTTTATCACGTAATAATAGAAGAAGAGAAAGAAGATAACCCCACTACATATATCGGATATATATATATATAAACAAACACATATGTAATATCATCCGCTAGCGTCTATTATTATAGAGTAATAATATTAATATTTAGCAGGTATTCTTTTTCTCTTTTCTCTTTCTCGCTCTATGTTGTAGGGACTAATAAAAGAAATCCAATTTATTATTGATTATGATAGTTTAATATCTTCTATAAGCTTTGCTGAGCTTCTCTAACCCGCTTGCTTTAGACATTTTTAGCTGAAACATTTTTTATCATGCTGTAGTTAGAAAGGTTATGAGGATTAGATGTGCTAATTGTGATTGCTTTCCAGAAGACTGTAAAAATAGCAGGTCATCAACAGAATGTCTAAATTGTTCATTGGAAGAATGTTGTTGTTGGATAAATTATGGTAGTTCGCAATGTTATGGAACATAAGATGACACTTATAGCTATTTCAGATAAGCAAATTTCCTAAATGATACAAGAATGCCTCTAGTAATTGGATGAAAAACAACTATGAGAAAGATATATCTTATAGTTATAAAAAATAAGTACCTAAAGATCGGCTTACTGCTTTTAGTTGCAAGTGGAATTATGGCTATATATCTAAGTAATGAAGGGTTTAATTGCTTATCAAAATTAAATAGAAAAGAAAAAGATTCTTTTACTACCGATGGAACTTTAGAAGAACTAGCCAGCTATTGTTTCTTTATAACCAACTCTTATGTATACTCATTATTTGGAGTAGTAATCGGAGCAATAACAATCGTTGCCTGGTACTGTAAATATAGAAATATATGGCATACCAAATATAAAAAATAATTTCTACTGGCCTGCTTTTTTACGCAAATTTTGATTTATAATATAATCCATATACAATGTATTGTAGGTATCTATCATATGTACGAATACTTTAAGCGTAAAATTAGTAAACTTGTCTATCTTTCATCTATATCTACTATGTTACTATTGTCATCTCTTACAAAATGCTGCTGATAGCTGTCCCTCTATTATGTTGTTATAAATCACTATTCAGAGAGCTTTTATATCAAAAACCGATATTTATTGAATGATTGACTCTTCTATTATATTAAATATGAACATGATATACCCCATCGCAACATACTTGCAAAGTGCATTTGTGTCAGATATGTAAAAAATATAGTTTAGTTTTGGCTAGTGATGAAATCAATTATACAGAAAAGAAGCTTATTGAGGAATATCTGAATCCAATTTTAATTTTTTCTATTCATTAAGATGATAAATGGTATTATTAATGCACGAAAGAAGTAAGGAATATTTTGCCTTCTTTACATTAATTCACAAATCACTTCATTAAATAACGTTCCAGATAAGCCTGCTTCAGGCGTAATTTTCCCTTTGAAATGGTGTTATGCGGTTTTGTTCTTAGTATGCGTCCGCAACAAGGGCATCTAAGTCCATCCCATTGCAGAAATGTCTCGCATTCTATACATCTTTTATGGCCTTTGATGTAATAACTCCCTTCATAAGAAGATTTATGGGCTTTATATTGATGACAGATATCTTTACAATATAATCTCAACTTAGTATTTTTCCAATTATATCATCAGGAGCTAATTCATACAATTCTTTTATCTGCGATCTTTTGAAATTGGCTGATCTTGTTTGAAACGTCACATTTGGATTCACTTCACAGTGGCATAACATCATCATATAATTTCATTTAATGTTAATTCAATATAGGTTTAAAAACTTTTGACTTTAGAATGTCAATTACAAAAATCTTGTACAATTCATAAGACAAGACATATTCTTACAGATAGGAAAAATCTCTTATTGTGATACTATATGTAGTAACGATCTCAATCCAAGGTTTCTTATATCGATTACATGACTCTATAGAAAGGGAAAAGGAGGAGGAGAAGTAATGAAGGTAAAAAGGCATGAGAGTAGTTCATGTGGTGCTTATTGTGTTTTCTTTTCTCAATTTCATTATTATCAACCATATCTTCCTGTGACAGCTCTTACAAATCCTACTAATGCCATGAGTAAACCAATAGACATGAATGGTATGGACCTTGTTATAACGCCGCCTTCATCATCATTATAATCTTATCAATTATCGCCATCTCCTCCATCGCCGCCATCACCATCTCCTCCATCGCCGCCATCACCATCATCTGTATCAGTATCACCATCATCTGTGTCTGTATCAATTGGTGGTGGTATTGGTGGTGGTGGTGGTAAGGATAGATTGCCCTCTGCTGATTTTGCAATGGTGAATTGGTCTGTCATTTCTCCACCATCATTGCTGTAGAATGTACTAACAAGCGTTGTCGTTCCATCATTGTTATTATTTGTAATATCTACATTTAGAAAGCCATACACTTCATCTTGGGCAGTTGTCAGATAAGGAGCTTTATTTCCATTTAGATGCTGAAGAAAAGCGCCTCCAGTACCTACTGTAGCAAATATCTGCCCTTCTGGATTAATATATGTATTTCTGTTTCTGTCTGTTATTATTGGATTAATTGGTGTATCGATATTATATTTGATAGGATAGGTACGCTGATAGTTGTGCTGATGTCCTTGAAGTACTAAATCAACATTATATTGTTCAAATAGTGGATGGTATGCCTCTTTCCATTTATTTGCTCTTGATAATAGTTTATGAGCAGTAGAAGCATATTGTTGGTCATGATGGACTATTACAATCCAGTCTATATTTGGATCTGCTGCTGCTTTTGCTAGATCATTTTGTACAAATATGTATTGTTCAGAACCTATTTCGTCTGCAACATAATCTGACATTACAGTAAAGTGAACATTCTGATAGTCAAAGGAATAGTACTGACTTGTAAGACCAAAATGTTCCATATATTGTGCTAATTTTGTTCCCTTGACATCATGGTTACCTATTGCAATCTTCATAATATTATCAATAGGCCGTATATCATCAAACCAGCAATTTGCATTACGTCCATAATATGCGTAGTCACCAAGTCCAAGTACCAATTCTGGATTTTTGTCTAATATGTTATTTACAGTATCGGTTGTGTGCGATGAACATCCCCAATCACCTGCAGCAGCAAAGTTAAAGTTAATAATCCCAGGAAGAGCAGAGGTAATAGAAGTAGAAGTAGCATATGCATGGTATTGTTGTTGATTTTCATATTCAGCTGCACTTCCAGGAAGGACAGCTACCGATAAGATTATTATAGATATAATTGAGTAAATTAAACGTAATGTAGATGTCTTAGTATATGAGGTGTTCATTTATCGATAAAAGCATTCGATTTACCCAATTGGGTTATAAAAAGATATGTTATCCCAAGTTAGAAAAATATATTCTTGTACTAATTTATTAGTTCATTAATAGTGAAAATAAAATCATAACTGTTCGTTATGTTGTTTTAATTGATTTGTACATTATTGTTAACTCAATTTGTATATTAATTATCAATTGTTATTTATTATTTATAAATGACGACGACGCTATAAGGGTCTTGAAATTGACGGTTATCGGAACCTTCAACTTCCTATATTGTTATGAATTTATCATCTGCCGTAAATTTTGAATATTATATTATTCAGCGTCTCAGATTCGAAATATTATCAAAGGGACCCACGGCAACACTTTCTGGAGCCATAGAAATCGATCAATAGACAAATTAACCTGGCAATCTTCGCTATAGTGGAAGCTCTATGACTGGCAGGAGCAGTTGTTTTGAATCCTGATGACTCAGCAAGGATCTTTAGCTGTAGGAAGATCTTCACCACCATCCAGTCTTAAATCTAATAATTCAGGACAGGGATTCAATGCAACTTCTATCACTGTCCTTAGTTGTTGTCTGAGAAGAGCTTCACTTCTCGGCTCGGAACTCGGAGAGAATCCTGATTATAACAGGTAATAGTTAAGCTCTAAAAGTAAGAATAGTGTATCTATATAACGCATATATAATCATTGTACATAAAAGAAATCTATTTAGGATATCGTTCCTTAATTCTGTCTATGATATAGCATAAATGCTGCTTATTGTTAATAAGACAATTGAATATATTATATTTTAAGCTGAGCAGATTTAATCTATTAAATTAGCATATTTTAGTTATGAATACCATCGAGATTATTCCTTGGTTAGTATTAGGATTTGCACCTACATTAGTTAGTATGGAAGTAGCATGGAGAATGGGTAAGATAATAGGTAAAAGAGGAGAAAAAATGCAATCACCATCAAAGAGAACGGAGGAAATAAAAGCATGATCATGATGACATTAGTAGATATAGTTTCAGTTATAGTAGGTTCTGGAATCATAATGACTCTTATTGGATTAATCGCAGTTGAGGGGCTAAGGAGCAAGAAAGAAAATAAACGCATTATGATAGTCAATAAGAAATGGCAAAAAATAAAAGTAGTTGCAAGATAGCAACAACAATAAGGTAAGACAGATTTTTTTATTAGAATTTTGTCGATAACAACAGATTTTTTTATTCCAAATGATTTTCTTATGCTATCTTAAGATCGACAGATGCAGTAGATTTAATGATCAGTATAGTTCAATTCAAAACTAAAATAATATTAAAATAATATTGAAACCTGGAATCTGAAAAGCAGTTCTGCAGCTCCTCCTATTTTTATAAAGCTGTTATCGTAATGACAATATCATGCAAGCTTGTGGATTAATATAAGTTCAGGAAGATCTGATAATTGCATGAATGTCAAAGATGAGAAAGATTATCTATTAAGAATTTAAAACTAAGAAGAATCAGAATCATATTAGAATATAATAAGGGTATTTATTCAGAATTTTTAATTTATTGTTATGTGTCAAAGAGCCTGCTTCTTCATTATATATATGTGTCTAACCAATTCTGCTTTGATTGTTCAATATCTATTGGCATATCTGAAGTTAAACTATTATACTATGTATGATAATATGATAATATCATAGCACTTTCTAACGACTGAAAAAGAGCGTTAAAATAACTTTGTATGTATAATTTATACTTGTACTAATCATTAGAATAATTTTTAGATTTTCAAATTAACGATCAATCCTAAATTATTATAAATGGTCAATGGTTCGTGTGATATTCCTAAATGCAGCTCATTAGCAAAAGGATTTGATATACAGGTGAGAGGCAAAGACGGCAAATTCCATGATATTGAACTTTGTCCAGAACATAAGCAAATCATAATAGACAATCTAACAAAGTGGATAATGATAGAAGGGATGCCCTTCTATAAGGATAAAGTCATGATGCAATGAAGGACTAAGTATGATGATTGTCAGAATTTTATTGTTATGGTTAAACTAAATTCAATTTTATATATACAAGATCATTACTATGAACTGTGAGACTATTATCCTCATTGCCATGATTGAAAGTTCAAAAAATATTAGACAGCAAAAGAATGGTCACAATAGTTATATCTGAATTTGATTATGGAGTCACAGAGAGAGATGCATTGAAACGGTGAACATAATTAGCAAAATGCATTCAAAGTCTTAATTCAATTGGTTTATAATAATAATAATTAACCTTAATAAGATTTCTTTTACGCCATTTCCAAAATTATTCTTATCTATGAATAGAATATACATAGAAAGATCTTAAAAATACAGTAGGAGTGCTTTATAGAGATTATAGAAGAAAACAGTCCAGCATATGCAAAAACTACTTATTATTATCATCGACAATTCTGGTAAACTGCGGAGCATCAATAGCAGTTCAGTTATTCGATTATTTTTTACATTATTGATAGTCTCGCCCGCAATAAAGCTACATCTTTAAACGGGATATGGAATAGCTGCTTCTTTCTGGCATTTGTTCAAATGATGGTTTTGCTTTTTCTATCAAGTCAGAAAGATCTTTATTATGAGGCTGGTAATAGGTATCCATATTCTGCTTTGAATTCCAAAAAGTTATAACAATTGATTCGTTCGAATCTTTAATGTTGTCCATTATTATATATCCTTCCATACCCTTTGTTTTTCCTTTCACTGCATTAAAAAATTCTATAAACATTTTTGTAATTTTATCCCTTTCACCTTCTTTTAAGCGAACTCTGTTGTGTTTGGCATACTTTATGTCTAATGTATCTTTCATGATGACAGATATTTTAGAGTAATTCTTAAGCATTCACTTTGTGTAATATCGTAAAGAAATTAAAACACAGACAGTTCATGTTAAGACTGTCTTCAAAAGAAGGTAGAGAATTTAATCAATAAGAAAATGCCGATTTATATCGATCATCCTCCAAGCTTGAGAACATGACTACTAAAGTTAAAGGTAATCATACTGTGTTACTGCAGCTTGAAGCACCACTCTACATCTGTTCTCTTGATTGTGTCTGAAGTACAAAGTATATCCTGTGTAATTGCTTTCTGTATAATAGCAGTAGATACAACAACTAATCCAGCTGAGAGCTTGCCGCTAATTCTCTGATTCATAGCTTTCTGCGCCTTCCTCATCCTCATCCTCTATGTGCCTTCTCTTTCAGTTGCTACATCATTCGGTCCTTCTGATCCGTCGTCAGGTCCATCAGCATTTTCTACTACTACATCATCATTTCCTTCCTCTAGGCCATCAGTTTTTTCTTCTTCTTCTTGTACTGGTAAATCTAGTGGTGGTGATGGTAAGGGTAGATCGTCATTGTCCTCTACTACTGCTAATTTTGTAATGGTGAATTGGTCTTTTATTTGTTCACCATTATTCTCATAAAATGTACAAACTAATGTTGTTCCATCAGATGATACCTCTACATTAAGAAATCCAAATAAATCCTTATACACAACTGCTCTGTATTTAGCGTCTGTATGCGAGACAGTAGAAGTAGCACCACCAGTACCTACTGTAGCTATTACAAGTCCATCAGTGTTATAATAATAGTTGCTTAAATCCTTACTAGTAATTATCGGATCTTTGCTGTCTTCAACATTGAATCTGAGCGGATATGTTCTCTCATATGTGTGAGCATGTGCTTGTAGTACCAATTTTATCCCATACTGCTCAAAAAATCACTTTTTACAAAGGTTAGTTGTTCTTTTGCTTTATCCTTATTCATATCAAGATATTCTTTGTCTGTTGCTAATGCAATAAAATGAACATTCTGATAATCAAAGGAATAGTATGGCTTTGCAAGATTAAAATGGTTCATCAATGAGTTTAGTTTACTATAAGAGTCCACATCATGGTTACCTATTGCAATCTTCATCAGGTTATCAATAGGCTGTATATCCTCAAACCAGCAATCTGCAGAATCTATTTCATATGAATAATCACCTAATCCAAGTACCAATTCTGGACTTTTGTCTAATATGTTGTTTACAGTATCTATTGTGTCATCTGTACATCCCCAATCTCCTGCAGCTGCAAAATTAAAGTCAGGTAAAGTAGTAATAGTAGTGGCATATGCATAGTTAAAATGATCAGTTATAGAATTTCCATTTACGATGATTGATAACATTATTACTGTAGTTGCCAGCAGAGATAAAAAGGTAGAAACAAACATCTTTGATGATCTAAAGAGTATGTATTCTAATTAATTCCTTCTCCACTTCCTCTTTCTTCTTCTTCTCTATTATTCTCCATATCTACACTTGCGTCTAATGCTTCTATTGTTTTACTTCTTCTTCCTATAAGCCAGATGCCATCACCCATTTCAATGATTATCAAGCCTATAACTATGAAAATTATTCCAAAGTCGACTATTGTCAGCCGATGACTCTAAATTAATGTCAGTCTCTGGAATTTGATTATTACAATATTTACTTATTTGGTCTCTAGTTAGACTCGGGTTGTTCAGACTGAGATATATCCACCTCGGAATGCTTGCAAGAGCACAGGTGATTATAGAATACCAAAAGTTAGTACTACGTTTCCAACTGCCAGTATACTAATCCTATGAACATGCTTTCTTTGGAGTAGACACATTACTTGATTAGCTTCTCTACGTTTCTTGCTTATGATCATATGCTTTTTTATTATACAGGGTCCAAAT
>JAREAI010000345.1:0-4464 GCA_029240435.1 Nitrososphaeraceae archaeon
GCATCAACATCCTGAGCATTAATGTCATAGTCTATGATATGATATAATGTTCTCTTAAAGGTTTTTCTTGAAGACTTCTTGTCAGCTATAATAACTTCCTCTTCTTTATTCTTCTTTGTTTAATGTTTCGTGGCTGTATTGTCTCCTCTACTAACATGCTTTAAAAACGGTCTTTTGCACTACTTTTCTGTATATACTTAATAAAAAGTGTAATTGTGGACAGAAAGCTATTCTATGACTAATTTCAATCTGTGCACAGGACATAGCTTACTACTACTGCTGCTTGTGCCACGGCTGATCCATATTTCCTAGAATTAATCTATCATTCTATTTTTGTCTCTCACGATTATATATTATTAAATTATTTCAATTTAGTTTATAATATTAACTCAATGGCGTTTGTATATCTACTGGTTAATAATCTAAATTCTATTAATAGGCTCTGCATATTTTGTTTGTTTCTTGTAAAGATAAATAGTATAAGGATAGAATGTTTGCAAGAAGGTGTGTTCATTATTTGAGGATCGAAGAAGGTCCTACCAGCAGATGCAATGACGACGCCCCTTGCCGCGTCCTACAGCAGCCCCTTTTACTATATCTCTTTTGACATTTTTTACTATATTATTAGCAGTCATATATAACACCCCTGCAGTGCCTAACCAAAATAGTGCTTCTAATGCCTTCATTGCAGTAAGATATCAGACACGGTAACTTAAAAGTGTTAACACAACACAACACAACATAACATAACACAAAAGATAAATGAAGAGATATATTTTTTACCTACTAAAGAAATCTTTTGAACTGTTATTTATAAACTTGTGTATATATCATATATTACAGTTTATAGTCAGTAAACCGAAATTATATTTTATATATTTAATGTTAGCATAAAAAAAATATTTTGTTATTTCTGATCCTATCTAATACTTAAAGCCATCGGAGATAAATATTATCCAAGACTTTTCTCCGTCGATAAACAAGAATTGGTTCTTGTATTAATGGCTCCTGATAGCGGTTGCAACTATTGGTGTTTTTCTAACACCATAGAATAAATGAAAGAGAAAATGGCTGGAGAAAGGACTTTTAATTGGCTTATATCGCACTAGCCCTCCCAGGTATAGACTTGCGGAAGTAGTTACAAAAACCTATATTCTTTTAGAAAACCCTGCCCCACAAATCATGAACTATGAGTTATGAGGCTTGGAAGAATCGTAATCAGTACAAGGAATAGTTGGTGATACATACAAAAATGATGGCTTTTCACTATCACTGGAAGAAAAGCATATAATCTTGGATATATGAGCAAGCTCAGATTGCCTCTGTCATTGACTCTGGATTCTGTATTAAATTATAAAATTTAGGGTTGAGAAAAAAATATTAAATAAATATTTGCAAGTTTGAGTATACGCTAGTAAGGAAACGAATGAAAAAAATTGCGGACTTCGGGAAAGAATACACAAGAAAAATAGAACACATAAAGAAAGTCATCGACATGAAGCGTCTGAGCAGTGCATATCTCAATATATTGTCGAAATGAATAAAACTTGCAAGGTTTGCCAAAGTAAAGCCATTCAAAGCAAGTATAAAATTACATGTGTCACGAAAACACCTAGGTAGAGCAGCTAAAGAATTTGCGCCAACATTTTGAATTTGATCCAGCAATAATTATTCTATACCCAGCAGTAGAAGAGCCCGTATAGTTAGCGGGTTTGGTGGAATGCGTGACAGAATTGACTCTATTTTGCCACCCAGAATATAGTCTTACATATTATATTTCAGTAATGACCTCAGTGTTATAGAGTCATATGGAATCATCTGATGAAAGAAGAGGAGGAGAAGGCGGAGAAAAGAAGGAACCCAGACAAATAATACTTGCTAATTGGGGAGATCGATTTTTGGCTTGGATTGTTGACTTTATCTTGGTTTCCATAGCTTTGGCTGTATTGTTTGCTTCAATAGCAATACCAATTTGGTTCTTCTTCTATTACGACGACATGACAGCAGCAAGAGCATACCAAAATGTCCAACCTTCACATTACATCATATCAAGCCTTGCTTTCTTTGGCTATTGGACATACTTTGAATATACTAGCGGCCAATCAATAGGCAAGAGACTATTGAAGATAAAGACTATAGATTTGTCTGGTAATGGAATTGATATCAAAAGCGCTGCAATAGAAAGCTTTGGTAAGGCTTTCTTGCTCCCAATAGATGTAATCTTAGGATGGATATTTACTAATAACAAAAGACAGAGAATATTTAACAGAATAAGCAACACTATTGTGATCAAATTAAAGAAGCCGCAACATACACCGGAAGATATCAGATATACAAAAGACTAGACTTCTCCTTAACCTTATTATAAATCTGTTAAAGACCTAGGCGATGCAGCATAAAATAATTCTTTGAAAAGGTCCTCAGAGGTCTTGTTAGAAGTTAATATTCTCCTTTCATTATGAATATAAGATTATAAGCCGCTAATGCCAGTATTAGCAAAACCTATAATCAAACTATCATTACGTTAAGTAAATGGCAACAACTGCGAAAATGCAGAAAAAAGTCTAGACTCTTCACCAGATGAAACACGTACCTTTGAAAAAGGAAAGATTGATCTGGCAAACTTTAGTGGTGATGTTACTCACTCAGCAATATCGCCTTTACTATTATGATAAATTTCTGGCTCTTCTTTTATGTAGGTATCATTTCATTTATAAGCTAAAGGTCCTGATAATTTAGAGTTCTGAGTGATATCTCTTTTGACGATACCTGACTTTGGTAACCTAAAGATGATTCTGTAAGCAGATCATATATGAAAATATAGGCTCTCCAGTGAGCCAGTGCTTCTATGCGCCGCCATTCCACTATCGACCACTGCAATTTGTAATCGGGTTAACATATTATTATAGGAATGAGTGAAACCTGTCGACCAAATCTTGCATTTATTAGTGAGTCTCCTGCGGTAAACAATATTACAATCTAGCCTTAGTCTATGCCATAAGTCTATAATGTGGATACGGAAAAACACCTGTCATGAATGTTTTTCATCATCATTTTTTAAAGCGCTTTCGTCCATGTATATTATTTCCCAAATATGTCCATTGATGTCCTCAAAACTACGTCCGTACATCCATCCATGGTGTTGCGGTTCTCTAGATTCCCTGCCTCCAGCCTCTATAGCTTTGTTTATCATCTGATCTACTTTTTCTCTACCTTCGACGGATAATGCCACTATCACCTCTGTATTTTTTGAAGTATCGCAAATTTCCTTTTTAGTGAAAGTTTTAAAAAATTTTTCAACCAAGAGCATGACGAATATATCTTCACCAACAATCATACATGTTGCATTCTCATCGGTAAATTGAGGGTTAAACTTAAAACCAAGTTTGGTAAAGAATTCTATTGTTTTATTAAGATCTTTTGCCGGTAGGTTTAAAAAAATTTTTGTTGTCACTGTATCAGGATAAAGATTGAAGACTATAAATGCTTTGAATTAGGCAATGCTCACTTTACATGAACCTCCTTGGTTATCTTCAATTCAGATTTAACATTGGACTTCTTAGAGCATAATCGCAGGAACAGACAGGCAACTCTTTAGGAAGATTTCAATAACTATTATGTCCCTAATTTAATAGGCTATCCAAATATCTATATATTTAAGAGTCTCTTTTTCTTCTTTTGCATTTTCTCTATTGGCTATCAAAGGGACTTGTTGTAGTACATCCAAAAAGATTTGATAAGCTTATAACTTCAATCAGAATTGCAGTAGATAATGAAGTGGTATTAGTTAAGGAAGTATATCTTAGCGGATATACTTGATGCCTTTCAGCTAGCTATGAAGTTCTATCGTTTTGAGTAGCAAGAGGAAGAAGAAATGTTTTTGGATGGCTTAGAGCAAATGCACCTACTATATATTTATAAAACTGTGGCCCAGATTGAAGTTCTGCTAAACCACCTAAAAAATAACACCAATTATTTATAATAACAATTAATTAAATTCGCATTCTATGTATATACACATGGAAATACAAGTCAGAATCTGTATGTTTTGTTATTGTCTTCTGGCATTAACTTTTTTTACCATACTTGTGCATATAAAGTATGGAAACAAAAGGAGATGAACATCTACATCATCCATTATGTGAGATTTGTCAAAAGGAATTTAACAGTACCCATGAATTAAGCGTACACATAGATCAAGTCCATAGGAGCAAAGATAGAGCATCATAGAAGTAAACATTATCATATCAATTCTAAAAAAATTTATTCCCGATGACTAAGAAAAGATAGAGCCATTATAAGTAAATGGAAGGACTTTACTATACTACAGCCACTACAAAATTAAGTTTTTACCAACATGAATGCATGCAACAGATTTGATGTCGATAAATGTTGTAGCTGCTAAAGAGAATTTAGCAGCTAGCGAAATTAGTGCTAGGTTACTTCTTGGAGAGTTTAATGGAG
>JAREAI010000346.1:0-3042 GCA_029240435.1 Nitrososphaeraceae archaeon
GGGGAAAAGTCTAAAATTTCTAATAACATCCTTATTGCGTGAAAAAACGTGTGGAAGGACCCATTGATATGATTTAGTAGATATAATAGAATGAAATTATATTATACAAGTGAATAATCGTTATCATTTCCCCCAGAGTAAATTATCGTAAATCTCTTTGAAAAAAATTTTTAACGGGTTCGATGGAATGAAAGAAGGCAGATTTGACTCTATTTGTCACCCAGAAGTTCATTACATATTGAATAAACTAATATTGAATTTTTTACTTCTTATTAAATCAGTAATATCATATGCTATCCTTACAAATTCTTACTCCTCTCTCTGTTTATAGGGTGCTTCGAACCTTATTTTAGACCAGATACTCATTGACTAGTATTAGTTGTATTACCACCAAAGAAATTGGCGAGCTGTTTTATAACAAACTCTGGCTGCTCTTCTGGAATCCAATGTCCTGAATTTGGAACTGTGACGCCCGTTACATTTGCAGCTAAAGCTTGCGTTGAACTTAGCGCAAAGTTGCCCGGAAGATCACCTCCTACAGCCGGATAAATATCACCGCCTAATACTAATACTGGCATTTGAAGTTTCGTTTCAGATAATTCCTTATTCTGTTCTGCATCTATCGGAAAGGCTCTATAATATTCAAATCCAGCACGCATCCCACCTGGAGCAGAGTATTTTCTGACAAATTCGTCTATATCAGCTTCAGTAATTGCTTCTGGATTGTATGCAAGTCCTCGATAGAACCAAGAAAGATATTCCCGCTCCTTTCCAGCAGTTAGTGCTTCAGGTATGTCAGGTGTCTGATGAAAACCAAACCACCATACTATACCTTCAAATCCTGGCGGTGAAAATCCTGGGAATGCAAACTCCATAATTACTAATTTACTTACATTGTCAGAATGAGCTGCTGCATATGAATAAGCTGTCTGTGCTCCTATATCATGTGCTACCAATAAAATTTGTTGATTAAACCCTAATTGAGATACGAGTTGATAGATATCTTCTGCAGTAGTATTTCCATCATAACCTATGGTTGGCTTTGAAGAATCACCAAGACCACGCAGGTCAGGTACTATAACAGTATAGTTTTCGGCTAAAGCTGGCATAACATGACGCCATTCATACCATGTCTGTGGCCATCCATGCAGCAAGACTATGGGTTTGCCTTGACCTCCAATCACATAGTGCATCTGAATTCCATTGATCGATGCCATATGATGAGAAAATGTCACATTGTCAATATCAAAATATGAGCCTAGCAAATTAGGCTGCTGCTGTTGTAGAATGGAAGATGTTTGGTTAGCTTGTGATTGTTGTTGTTGCTGTTGCTGCTGCTGTTCTGCCATTGTAATCTGAGACTGATTTGAACCAATTACAATTACAGAGATGCTAGTTGCAATAACTAAGAAAACTGCTACAATTATAGAAGATGATAAATGGGATAGAGAGTTTTTCTCACTACTCATCGACGTGCTTATAGAGCTCCTGTATTTAATCTTATGTTATTATATCTAAATAGATAGCATAGTAGTTACTCAAATTCTGCGCGTTTCAAAATCAAATTCCAGTTAACGAAGCCAATAGTGCTGAAACTATCACAATAGCATTAACAGATGTGTTTTATTAAATCACATTGTTTGTAGGACGATGACATACTTTTTCAGCGCTACTGCAAAACCGACTAATAATTCAAAGTCCAATAATTGACCAGTATTAAGAGGATTAGCCCTTACATATGCAGATAACCTTTCGCTCAAATCTTCGGCGTATGTGTGATCAATGTACACCCTACAAGACAAACAGAAATCCCTACCGATCATGATGGTGTAGTAAATAGAAATAATGATATTGCATTTTCTGATCGGAGTCATAGAGAAGTAGCCGCTGGGATTTATCATTTTGTTTACCATATACCATATGTATCAAGGATTTTACTAAATAAATCTGAAAGTTACAATTAGGTACTATGACTACCAATTGGTAACTTCCTAATTTAATAATAAATGGAGTGTATATATCATTATGATATTAATGATACAATGTCACAAGTCGAAATCAATAAGGCAATTATTCAACGCTACTTTGAAGCATACAATAGCAAGAATGAAACAATATTCGATGAAATAATAGCCCCAGATTACATAGACCATGGACAATCCGCTTATATGGGCTCTCCTGGAAGAGGAGTTGCTGGAGCAAAGAATGACCTTAAGAATTCTTTAGATAAATTGGATGATATCAATTATATCATTGAAGCAATGATTGCATCAGCAGCATATCCAGATCTTGTCGGCGCATATTGGAAAGGATCATTGACACCAAAATCGACCTCTGATAATCAGCAAACTAATAAAATAATTAACTACAGAGGGGTAAGTATATACCGTATTTAGAATGGAAAAATGGTAGAAACTTGGCATGTCGTTGATCCTTTACCAGCAATGAATAAAACAAGTTAAATCTGTAAAATTTCTGGAAGTTAAAAATTCTACAATTACATAACTAGCGAAGACAGAAAACAAAACAAACCATTGCTTGGCACAAATGACTCTATTAGAACTCCTGTATTTGAGTATGTTCTTGCATAGAAGAAAGAAGATAACAGGCATAATATATTATGGAGAGTTTTGGACCAAAAGAAAGCCTATTGTTAATTAATGATATATCTTCTTAATTAGAATATAAAAAAATAGCAATAATAGAATAATAATAGTAGTAAGTAAGAAAATATTAGTAATCAGAAATGCTAACCAAGTAATAATTGCTTTAACTATTTCCTATTTAAGATCATTAAAATTAAAAACCCGATATTTCTTAATTAAATTAAATATTTTATTAAATAATAAAAGTTTATTAGGACTAATCTCTTTCGCGTACTTGATAACAGTTTATGGGTGGAACAATCCCAGTACTCTATAAAACTGCTAATATCAATGGAGTTAATGTATTTTATCGGGAAGCTGGAAATAGGAAAAATCCAACTATTTTATTACTTCATGGTTTTCCATCTTCATCTCACATGTACCGAAATTTAATCAA
>JAREAI010000076.1:0-10111 GCA_029240435.1 Nitrososphaeraceae archaeon
GGAAGAGCACTTGAAAAGTCAAATCAAACTTGCCATTACAGGTAATCCAGGAGTGGGAAAGCATACAAGTGTAAAATTTGTATCTGAGAAGTTAGGAGGGGTCAAAATAATTGATATCAACAAGGTCATAATCGATAATAATGCTTTCATACTAAATGACGATAGATATGGAATAGAAGTTGATATAAAAAAGACATTAAAGTTGATTACAGAAGAATTAAAAAAACGAGAAGACTTAGTAATTATTGGACATCTTGTACCTTATGTGTTAAAACCAGATAGAATCGATCTTGTTATAGTTATGCGGCGTTCACCCTATGAACTAATAAAAACTTTTGAAGACAGACGATACTCAACTGAGAAGATTAGAGAGAATGTAGCAAGTGAAATCCTAGGTGTTTCATTTTACGATGCATTAAAAACCTTTGGAAAAAATAAAATTGCAGAAATTGATGCAACTGGAAAGATGCCTCAACAATGTGCCGAAGAAATAGTTTTATTGTTACAAAAGAAACTAAAACATGAGATCGGAATAGTCGACTGGCTCTCATTGGTCTATGAGAAAGGTGACGTTCAGAAATTTCTCGAATATTAATTTCTTAAATATTATTAAATCCCTGATCTATTTCTTCTTCATGGGATACATTTTTGATTTATATGAATGGATAATGTAAGAATCATATTTGCCCTAATTTTTAAGACTAGTTGATAATATGTAAATATCAGAAATAAAATATTGAAATTCATATATATATATTACTTAAAGCATATTCTGATAAGAATATTTATGTCTGCATTACTGAGTAGGAAATTTGGGGAAGAAACAATACAATTCCTAGGCAAAAAAGTGTCTATTGAAACTTCTGATCAAAAAATATACAATGGCACGCTAACTGGTATTGATGAAAAACTCGATGTTATACTTGATAATATAGAAGGTCATGGAATCCTCAAATTAATTCTTAACGGTTCTTTCGTTAAAGAAATAAAGCTCATGGAAAAGCCTTTTGATTTTAAAGCTTTATCAGATAGGCTTTCTAGAGTATTTCCAGGTTTAGTAAAGATCAGGGAAGACGTGGGAGCTATAATTGTAATGGATAAAATCAAACTCACAAAGACAGGTATTGAAGAAGGTTCTGGACTTGCTGCTGATAGGGTTAAGGCAATATATGATGAGTTCGTCAGGGAGACAAAGAAGTAAAATTGTCCTTCGAGGTCAGATATACTGACCTGGCTGGCCGTATCGGTAAATTAAAAACTCCCCATGGCAGTTTTGAAACCCCTGCATTTATTCCTGTCATTCATCCAGTAAGGCAGACAATAACTCCTCAATTTCTTAAAGCCTTGGGCTTTAATGCAGTCATCACTAATGCTTACATAACATTCCGACATTATGGTGATGAGGCAAGAAAGAGAGGAATTCATGATATAATAAAATATGACGGAGTGATAATGACAGACTCTGGAGGATATCAAGTTTTAGAATATGGCTCGGTTGATGTCGAACCCACTATCATAGCTAAATTTGAGAAGGATATTCGAAGTGACATTCCTGTGCCTCTTGATAAACCTACAGGTTATGGACTAAAGTATGAGAAGGCGAAAGACTATGTAGAGCAGACACTTAAAAATGCGAGAGAAACTCTTAATGTTATAGAAGAAGGAAGGAAAAGCAAGAGAATCAAAAATAACACCGGCAATGAGTATTATTATGATGATGATATAAACGGCGCAATTTGGGTAGGGCCAGTACAGGGTGCCGAACATTTAGATTTGGTAAAATACTCAGCTGATACTCTTGACAAAATGGGTTTTAATCTTTTGGCTATTGGGAGCCCTGTCGAGTTAATGGAGGCATACGAGTATTCACTACTAGCACATATGATAGCCACAGTAAAACGTACTATTCCAACAAAACCAATACATCTTTTCGGAGCAGGACATCCCATTACAATTCCCTTGGCTGTTGCGTTGGGATGTGATATGTTTGATTCAGCCTCGTACATTCTCTATGCTAAAGATAATCGATATATGCATTCAAATGGTACTGCCAGGCTAGAAGACCTTTCATATCTTCCATGTCAGTGTCCAATTTGTACTACTTATTCTATCAAAGAGTTGTTTTATATGGACAAAGATAGCCGTACATTAGAAATAGCAAAACACAATCTCTACATTTTGAAAGCAGAAGTTAATGCGGTAAAACAAGCTATAATGGATGGCAGATTGTGGGAATATGTGATGCAAAAGGCGCATGCACATCCAAAACTTATGGAAGCAATGGAACTTTTCAAAACCTTTGAATATCTAGAAGAAGGAACACCGGTCTTCAAAGAGAAAGCAGTCTTTCTCTGTGATCCAATAGATCAATATAGACCAGAGGTCAAGCGATTCAGAAATATGGTATCCACATTTGCATCGTTAAAAAATAAAGAAAGGAAATTAATATTATATCCAGACTCTGATATCCATCCATTTTATTCTACCAGAGTTTTTTTTCAGCTCATCAAAAAATTTCCTGATGCACAAATTTGCGCCTATAACCCATTTTTTGGAATTATTCCTTCAGAAATAAGCGATATATTTCCAGCTGCACATAATTTGAGTTGCAAAAAACCAGCAAATAATAATCATCCCAAAAATTATCCAAGCTTTATTGAATCCCTTGACCGATTCATTGTAAACAATAACTTTGAAGAAATAATAATAGTGGCTGATAATTTCATGCGACAGGTAATTGATGATAATTTTTATAATAACATACCGACAATAAAAAAACTAAATCCAAAAGTTTTTGATTATGATTATAATATTATTACCAAACTATAAAATATATTTTTTCGTTATGAAGCTGTCAAATGAACTATTAATTAACTTTACAAAAGCATGGGATGTTAGAAAACAGCATAAAAAAGATTGGAATATCTGAATGAAAATGAGAGTCAGAAAATGACAACTACATATATTGAAATGAAGAGGTAATATATTAGGTACAACTAGTTACATATCTAGTCTTCATTAATATGTCCTGAAATGACCATAAACATTTGTCAAAACTCATATTAATAAGGAATAGAATATTCTCATCCAGAATTTTTATAGTATATCACTAGAATTGTGTCACCAGATCAAAAAAGTCTCTTGTAAAAGCATTCCTTCTGGCTTTTGTCAGTACAAACAAGAATTTTGGCTCTTTACCATATAAAATAAAGTTAATAATATGGTGCTATAAATTTACTATTTCTTCTTTCATATTCAGTTATTTGAGGGTCAAACTGTAATGTAATTCCTATTTCATCTAGACCTTCAAGAAGTGTATTTTTTCTGGATTCATCTATCTCGAAGTTCATGCTTTTGGGGCCCATAATTATCTGTTGGTTTGATAAGTCGATCTCAATGTCCACATCATCAGCATTTATGAACATAAAATCTACTTCTTCATGGCTAAGCCTAACTGGCAAAATTCCATTTTTGAAGCAGTTATTATAGAAAATATCAGCAAAAGATGGTGCAATTACTGCTCTAAATCCATAATCGAGAATTGCCCAAGCTGCATGCTCTCTTGAGCTTCCACTACCAAAATTATCACGCGTAAGCAATATCTGCCTGCCAGCATATTTTGGATCATTTAACACAAAATTACTTTTTGGTCTTCCATCTTTATCAAATCGCCAATCGTAAAATAGATATCTACCATAACCACTTTTCTGAACTAGTTTAAGAAATTGTTTTGGAATTATTTGATCTGTATCGACATTAACCATGTCAAGCGGAGTTGCTTTGCTTTTAATAATTCTAAAAGGTTTCATTATTTAATTTACTCCATTATTTTATTTCTTTCTTATCTCCATTTTTATATTATGGAGTTTATTCTCATTATAACCACTCTCTTACATCTACAAAGTGTCCTTGGATTGCAGCAGCTGCTGCCATAACTGGGCTTACGAGATGCGTCCTTCCACCACTTCCCTGCCTTCCTTCAAAGTTGCGGTTAGAAGTACTTGCACAGCGTTCGCCAGATGCAAGGATATCAGAATTCATTCCAAGGCACATACTACAACCAGATTCTCGCCATTCAAAGCCAGCATCTTTAAAAACTTTGTCTAAACCTATCCTTTCTGCTTGCACTTTTACCTGTTGGGAACCAGGAACTACCATTGCTCTAACTTTGGGCGACACCTTTCTTCCTTTTATCACAACTGATGCTTCCAGTAGGTCTTCTAGTCGAGAGTTAGTACATGAGCCAATGAACACACGATCTATTGGAATATTTGTAATAGGAGTACCAGGTTCAAGATCCATATATCGTAAAGCACGTAATGCAGATTTTCTCTCATGTTCATTGCCCTTTGCGAATTCTTCAGGGTACGGAATAGAATTGGTGACATCAATGACCATCGAAGGATTAGTTCCCCAACTGACTTGTGGAGCAAGATCATTGATATTTACAGTGATAGATTTATCAAATGGTGCATTATAGTCGGTTTTCAAATTCCCTCGCCAAAAATCAACCATTTTTTCAAACTGTTCATCCTTTGGAGCATATGTTCTTCCTCTGATATAATCGAAAGTAATTTGATCAGGAGCTATCAATCCTGCCCTAGCTCCAGCTTCAATGGACATATTGCATATCGTCATTCTCTGTTCCATAGAAAGTTCGGCAATTGTTTCGCCTTTGTATTCTATAACAGTGCCTACACTGCCTGAAGTTCCTATCTTTCGAATAACGGAAAGTATCATATCTTTAGCAGTAATAGCATGTGGATTTTTACGGCGACCTGTAAAATTAATTGCAAATGTTTTTGGTTTGTCTAGCCATAGACACTGGGTAGCCAAAACATGTTCTACTTCACTGGTACCTATGCCAAATGCGAATGTACCAAATGCACCATGCGTTGAGGTATGGCTATCGCCACAAACAATTACCGTTCCAGGAATAGTGATGCCAAGCTCAGGACCGATAATGTGAACTATGCCTTGATTTGGACTCTTAATATCAAAAAGTGTAATCCCAAATTCCTTGCAATTTTGCACTAATGTCTGAATCTGTACAGAAGAAATTTGATCAACCAACGGAAATGATCTATCGCTTGTTGGCACGTTATGGTCCATGGTTGCAAATGTTAGATCAGGGCGTCTCACTTTTCTAGAATTTAAACGAAGGCCATCAAACGCTTGCGGAGAAGTAACCTCATGTACTAAATGGCGATCTACATATATTAGAAATGGTCCCCCATTGTTTTCTTTTTTAGTAAGTATTACATGACTGTCCCAAATCTTCTCAAATAGCGTCTTTGGCATTCGATTTGACTAGGTTACATCGGAAATATAATCATATGCAGAACTCTATCAATGATATTGATAATACTTAAATTTGGTCTTGATTCTGCTATCTTATATAATGCAACCTCAAGATAGCAGATACCCTGACTATATCGCCGAGCAGATCAAAAAAGGAACTACTACTTGCGCATTAACATGCACAGATGGTGTAGTCTTAGCTGCAGATACAAGAGCTAGTGCAGGTTTCTTTATTGCCGATAGACATGTAATGAAAATTCAGAAAGTCGATAGACATTTAGGTATGACAATTGCTGGTGGTGTGGCAGACGCCCAGAACCTTGTTGACGTTATGCGTTACAATGCAAACATCTATAGGATTTCAAATAGAGAAGTGATGCCTGTAAACTCAGCAGCAAGACTCTGTTCTAATGTATTGTTCAATCAAAGGTACTTTCCATATTATGTCCAGATTATTCTAGCTGGATATGACAATAAGGCTGGTGGACAGATCTATAACATTGATCTGTTTGGCTCAATGACGAGTGAAAAGTACATCTCTACGGGCAGCGGCTCTCCTGTAGCCTATGGTTATCTTGAATCCGAATATAAAGAAGCATCAAGTGTAAATGAGTCTTATAAAATAGCAATACAGGCAATTGCTGCTGCTATTAGGCGAAATGCAGGTACTGGCGATAACATCAATGTAGTTATTATAGACAAAGATGGATATCGCGAGTTATCGAAAGAAGTAAAAGAAGCTGTTGGTGCGGTCTACTAGCAGAATCTAAAGAAACATCATTTCTTAATATCTAGAAAGAAGTTATTAACTCCAAATAAAAAGGAAATAGACTCAATTAAGCAGTATTATAAGAAATGTTGTCGCATTCATTAATACTACAATAAGTAACAAAAAAATAATATCGTAGTATAGAATACAAAGAAAGGCTATGTTTGTTGTTGTCAGATTCAATGCTGTTAAAATTCACGAATTACATATTACAATATAATTATTTGATACATATTCTGTTATACATTATATATTTGGATGCACAAATTCTTTTTCTTTATCTATTATGGGTATACTTAGCATTTGATAAGTTATCAAGTATATTATATTATTCGATTTTCTCTAGAAAGAAAGAAATTGAGAATGGAGGATAGATAAATAGAAGAGACAAGAAAGGAAAAACTTAATTCGTTCACTCTAGAACTATTTCGTTATTTTACCGTGCATCCCTATCTATATGCCCTTCTCTATGGTCACTTCAGTTCTCTGTATGAGCTGCAGATCTGAATGCGGATTATAAAACTTAATCAATATAATAACCAGGAATATAAAAGATCCAGATTATGATTATATTATAAAATATATAGATACAACAAATATTATCCGTCCATAAATAATTATATTAAATTAGAAGAAACAATAGCTTTACATTTTAACTATTAATGCCAATATATATTCTCTATGCCATATAATATTCTCCTATCGAATAATATATTTTGTTTATGCTATATAATGATATGAGTTTTCGAGATGATTTCTCTAAGGAAGAAAGACTACTACTTAATTCCCATTTTTCTAACACCGATAGACGAGTTTTTGCAATAATCACACCTAGACAGGTAGATAGAGGAGCCTTAATGTCAAGGTATTCTAGAACAGATAAAACAATGCGGCGTATCTTTCTAGATGAATTTATAAAAAATCCAAATAGAGGACAAGAATTCTACGAAAGGGTATTGTTAGAATATGGAGATGATTCTGTCGCAGAACTAGGGGAAGCACAGGTTGCAATAGAATGGATATCAAATATTGCTGCTAAGAATATTGAAGATCATCGAGTTGGGCTCTCTTATCTTGAAAAATCTTCGCGTTATGTGGCATTTGATCGAAAAATCAATGGGCATTATAAGTACTGTAGAGAAGAGAATATTATGCAGTCACCTTTTGCTGATCAATACATGCAGGCTTGCGATTATGCTTTTGATGTATACAGCAAGAATATCCAACCAATGCAGAAATTTATTTCTGAGACAGAACCGATTGATCGCTTCTTATTTTTCGATTTTATATCAAAACAAGAGACAGCTTATAGCAATTTGAAAAACCAAAAAGATATTGAATCTGCACAGAGGGTTTATAATTCGACGATCAGGTCCAAGACACTTGATGCTCTCCGTGGTCTGTTGCCAGCATCTACTCTTACCAATTTGGGTATTACAGGAAATGGAAGAGCATTTGAATATCTTCTATCAACTATGTTTGCTTCAAGTCTGAAAGAAATGAAAACCCTAGCAAGTCAACTGCATGCAGAACTCAATCTGGTTATTCCAGCGTTCATAAGGCGAGCAAATGATAAGTACGGGCAGGCTTTACAGGCCTATCTAACTGATACAAGGAGCACCATCACTGAACTTGCTCATTACTATATAAAAAATATCAAAGCAGATAAAAATCCGTATTCTGTAAAGCTGTTGAATTATGAAGATAATTGTGAAGCCGAAATAAAAGTGGCCTCCGCTATTTTATATGAGCAGGCTGATGGCCAATCTCTTGAAAAAATTACACAGTATATCCGGTCTCTTCCTGCCTATGATAGAAAAAAGATAATTCAAACTTATACAAAGCTTCGCGCCAATCGTAGACAGCGGCCTGGTAGAGCATTTGAAATGGTAGAATACACATTTGAAATGTTCACAAACTTTGGCATGTTTCGAGACCTACACCGGCACAGGATTCTTACTATGGAAAGACAGTTACTCTCTACAAGACATGGCTATGATATTCCGGCAGAAATTATTAAACTTGGCATTGGCAAAGATTTCAAAGACTGTATGTATAAATGTAATGAGGTTTATGAAATGATCTCAAGGAAATATCCTACAGAAGCACAATATGTTGTTAATCTTGCATACAAGTATCCATATTTTGTAAAACTCAATTTGCGAGAAGCCTGTCATATGATCGAATTAAGAACTGTTCCTCAAGGTCATCCTGATTATCGTAAAGTGTGTCAGAAAATGTATAAACAAATAAACCATGTTCATCCTATGTTATCTAAAGGAATAAAATTTGTTGACTTGAGGAAATATGAATTAGAAAGATTCTTTGCTGAGAAAAATGTAGAAAAGAAAAAGCGGGGACTACTAGACTAAATCAAAGTTAACTTCCAGTATCAATATGAGCAAACCAAGCCATCCAACTACTTATGAAAGCATTTGGCCTTGGCAATTCTTCTCTGACCCAAAAAAAACCCACCGCCAGCCTCTGGCGTAGCTGAACCAAGCTCAGCATATCTCATGGCTATAAAGAGTGTTTATTGCATTAATCATAAAAGCAATAATTACTGCACTGTCTGCTTGACCTATTGCAGAACCTATAAGGATAAGTATGGCACCTCCTATCATGCCAGCTGTTCCTACCATGATTATATCTACAGACTTAACGAGCGCACCAGTTTGTGCAGACGTTGATCTTCAGGCGATAGTTGTGACTCTCGGCTGTTATTATTGTAGATGATTTGCTATTGCTCCATTGATAAGTTACATCAGAGATGATTGAAACTTAATGAAAGTTTTATTGTATCCCATGTGAGCGTTCATCCACTATACTGGGTTATCGTGGCATCTTTTTAGATTGCAGCCACCACTTGAGTATTATATAGTGTATCCACGTGTCAATAGCATTGACATTATCAGGATATATGAAATGAATACTTGCAAAATTGGGTTCATGAGGAATAATCTTTTAAATTGGAGTGGGCTTCTTAAATTCATTAGATATAATATTATATAAAATTCCTCTAACAAAAAATATAGGTTTATAATTCATACTATGATTATAAAATTGTTAATAGTCATTTTAGTATTTTATAGTCAATGCATAAAATAATATATATATGACAATAGTCTTAACGCTATCTTTTGGGCTGCTATTAGAAACTGTAGGTTCTCCAGTATCAGTATTTGCACAAGCGAATCAAACCACTACAGCAGTTAATCAAACAGATGGAAGTAATATTACGAGCAGTGTTGACACCACTTCTGATAATGCTACTACTACAGCTGAACGTTTCGAGAATATAACTCACGGAGGAGGTGCTGGTGCTGGTGCAACAAATCAATCTGAAAGATAAAGGATAAAATAGACAAGCAGAAATTTCTTGTTGCTTTTTCTGAGCAATAAGAACAATTTTTCATAATTCTTTTTAAACTATATAATTTTATATGTCAAGTGTTTAACTTAAATTATTCAATATCGTAACATTGTCCTTTCATTTGTTTTTTATCTCATTAGCTAACAAAATACAAAAGACTATCAGATTTATGATCTACATTATTATTTACAGCCAGTACCAACGATCGGCACACATATACAATAAGTGGTTCAATGCATTCAATCTGCAGTTCCTGCTAATGTTTATGTAATACATCATTATATATTTTCCAAAATTGGTACTTGATTCTAAAATAAATCAATGATTTTTATGGTAGAAGTTTATAATCTATTCATTACTGTTATTATTATATTTTAAATTATGTGCGCAAAGAAAAAAATTTTTATCTTTCTATAATTGGTCGCAATTGATTATTTTAAAAAAATAAAAAGAGTGATTCGCTTCTATTCAGTTACATATGCTCTTTCACCGTGTTGTGCCAGATCCAGTCCAACTTCTTCTTCTTTTGGCGTAACTCTGATTCCACCAGGCCATACTAGATCCATTATCTTGATTATTAATGCTGTGATACCCATCGCCCATGCTAAAGCTGCAAATGCTCCGACAGCATTCTCATAGAGTTGTGCGGGGTTTCCAAAAGCAAGGCC
>JAREAI010000347.1:0-3002 GCA_029240435.1 Nitrososphaeraceae archaeon
ACAATGAATCAAAGATCAATAACGGAGGGGTTGTCTAGACTGGTTAGGATACCTGCCTTACACGCAGGTGGTCATGGGTTCAAATCCCATCCCCTCCATTCCATTCATGGGTTTATACATAAGCCTTTTATTTTATAACCAAATATTTTGATTTATAAATAAAAGAATTTCTTTTATAGTTCATTATTAGTATATTTAAGGATATAATATTACTAATTTGTCACTATTATATTTTAATACTTGTCATTTTAGTATAAACCCGTGAATGCAAGGAATGGGTTCAAATCCCATTTCATAAGAATTCTATAATATAATACAGACTATTACTATCAAGATTAGTGTAGTTTATATAGTAACTTATACAGCTCCATTGTTGCGGTCTTTATCCATCGTACATGTGATAAACTTTGGCGATGATACGCCAAGTGCCATCGAGCTTGATGAGCGTGTGAAAATCTGTGTAGTCGGCGCCGATCGCATCCTTCTCCATGTCGACACGCACCACAGCCGTCGTTGGCGTAATAGCGAGTATGTCTATTTGCGTCTTGATGTCAGGTGCGGTTCCATTTTTCTCAACAAAGTCATAGAGGTTCTTGATCGGGCCGCCGAGCATCTTGTCATCGGTGAAGCCGTACATTATGGCCTCCTTGTGAAAGGCTTGAGAGATTTCGGTGACGCTGCCGACGCTCAGACCCTCGACATATTTGGAAACAGTGGCAACGACGTCTTCATAATCCTTAGTAGGTACAGTCTTGATATTCTTTGACATAGGTTTTCTCCTTCAGTGGTGATGAAGTATATCTTGTAATTAAACTTACCCTACTTACCAAAGATTATGATAGTGTATGATCACAATATATTAATATGTTCTAATATGTTTCATTTAAAAATCATCTATAATTCAAGATTATATACATTCCATGAACAGCAGCAAGAGGTTCAAATCCCTACTTTGGATTAGAAGAAGGTAAAGATCTCCACAATATTGTCATCTTTATCATAATAGATTATTTCTTTTTCCGTTAGAGCAGGGTTGCAATCTATGGTAATATCTGATTTATCAGCAGATCCTATTACTTCATATTTATCTGAACTTTTTTTGTCTACTATTCTTCTCCATATTATTACTTGGTATTTTAAGTAGTTGCCTTTACAATTTGCATTCAATTATTTTATACTTCTAATTGTTTTGTCCCTTGTCGAGTTTTTTATTATCTTTTAACGATGTATGAGGAATGACCCCAATAGCAAATACTTTTCCCAATAGCAAATACTTTTCAGATAATGATACATAATATGAGCAAGCTCTTATACGCTACTAAAGTGTGTTAGTATTTTGCAGGAAGGCTTCTACTATATTGCTGAATTGTTCTGGATATTGATACATTAATGCATGACCTCCTCCTTTAATTTGAACAAGCCAAGCTCCAGGAATTTGTTCTGTAATTTTTAGAGACATAGCAGGAGTAGTTCCTGTATCTTTAGTTCCTACTATAACTAGTGTTGGTTGAGTTATATTTGATAGTTTATTGCAAGTACCTGTCCAATTTGCAATGGCTTCCTTATGCTGACTAAGTGTTTGATTAGAAATAATCTCTGTAGTTTTTGGAATATTCTCAAGATAATTTGGATTTTCCTTGCGCCATTCTTCTGGGAAGAATATTGGATGAAGTCTTGCTATTCTCTCTTCTGCTGTTCCTGTTTCATTAGTCATTGCGTTAAACTCTTCCTTACCTGATTCTGTAGAATTCAAAGGACCACAAAATGATGCATGGATAATTAGTTTTTCAACTCTCTCAGGATGGTTAATTGCCAATTCTTGTGCAATTGCTCCACCCATAGACCATCCAAGCACATCCGATTTCTTGATTTTTAATGCTTCCAATAAGCCAGCAGTATCATTTGCAAATTGTCCTATTGAGAACGTTTGTTCATCGCCAGAAGTTGTATTTCCAATTCCTCGATTATCAAATATAATTACTGTATGGTTTGCAGCAAGCTTTCCTAATAGAGTTGGATGCCAGCTATCCATAGCAAAGGAGTAACCATTTATGAGTATAATAGGATCTCCTTTACCAAAAGTCTTGTATGCAATGTCAATATCACCTACATGAGCTTTTTTTGGTGGGATGTTTTGAACATTTAATGAGTTTGTAGTAATATTGGAGTCAATTTGATTTTCCTGGTTTTCCTGCTGCTGACCGTATGCAAAATTGCTAGTACCAAGATAGTTATTACTATTAATCAACAATACTGCATTGCTAGGTATAAGAATAAAGAAAAATCCCAAAACAACGACTAAGAATGATAGTGGAATAACAAGAAACCAAGATTTACTAATAGATTCTTGATTTGACATATTATTATAATTTACCAATATGCAGGTAACTACTTAACAGTTATTTCTTAGGGTATGCTAAATTAACTTCTATCATGAATCTACAAAAAAGAAGATTTAAGGCTAAACATTCAATCCCACTTTCTCCATTGAACTCATAAAGTATTTTCGTAATTTCTAAAAAAAGTTATAGCATATGCATCCCACCAAAATCGTGAATAAGTTAGTAAATACAGTATCAAATATTTTTCTTTATTTAGTACAAAAATTATGCAAAATTATGTTCAACTCTTTAATAAAATAGAGTATGTACTCCTGTATAACAAATGAGATTTAAAATCATAGGAAAAAGTAGTCAACTACTAAGGAGAGATAAACAATGACAATAAATGTACATGGTTATGCTGCACCTTCTGTCAAGGCAGCCTTAACCCCATATCAATTTGAACGTCGTGATATTCGCGCTGACGATGTAGTTATCGAGATTCTTTACTGTGGCATATGTCATTCGGACGTGCATGAAGTCAACAATGACTGGGATCGCAACAGCATTTACCCAATGGTACCTGGCCACGAGATAATCGGCCGTGTGGTGAGTGTAGGTCCAAATGTGACTCACTTCAAACCTGGTGATCACGTTGGTGTAGGTTGTATGGTTGATTCC
>JAREAI010000348.1:0-2991 GCA_029240435.1 Nitrososphaeraceae archaeon
AATTTGAGAATATTTGGTTCTTGTTCGAAACTGCTTACATAATTCTCTCTAATCTCTTTTACCATATTTTTATGGTATTGGAGACATTCTTGCATGATAGTATAATACATCTCTAAAAGACTCCTTCCCTTTTCCCTTGTTTTGTAGATTAGAATCCCCTGCGAAGAGACACCAATTTGTATAAATCCTCTTCGAAATAAATACCCAAGACAATAGTTAACCTGTTCTGGATCAACACCTATATTTTCTATTACAGAGGTTCTTTCTCTATACAACAGGCAGTAATTTAGAATATTAGCAATAACCTGAATCCTCTCTCCTGTCTCATTACATTTACTCATTCTTTTTCTATTTCGTTTGGAAGATGATGACAACCTCATTTTTTATTCTAACTATAGCTAATCATACTCTATTAGATTAGGAGAATGCTGGAACGCCGGAAAATGGAACAATCGTTTCACTGATTATGCAGAGCTTCATAGAGATATCAGGCTAGATTTGTTTCCTGAATCTACATGCTTTCAAACGCTAACAGTGCTAATACGATTACTGTGAGAGCACCATGAAATAAAGACAGGTCGGAAATTCAGAAGGCTTGTATTAAATAAGGCAAGTTGGATATCGAAGAAACAGAAGGAATACAGAGAAACAATACCAGAAGTCGCAAAACCTTCTTTTAAGCAAAATGGCACTCTTCTATATCTAGGAGTTAATTATCCTCTGAGGATTAACAAGAGACATTCAAAAAATAGCATAGATCTAGTTGATGGAAACTTCGTATTGACTGCAAAATCAACAATGATTAAAGCGAATTATCCAAAGGATCTGTATGAAAATTGGCTAGGAGAGAAATCTCCTTGGAGCCAGGCTTATCACATACGTCTATCCTCTATTACTATAACATCATAGAAAATAGAATATTTTAACAATGGAGGCAAGTAGCTAGCAAAAACTACCATCGTGCATTATTATCAGAAGTTCTCACTGAATCGGTGTTATTACTCATTTATGACTGTCATCAATTATTAGGGCAGAATATAGGTAAGGATCGCGAAGTCGAAGCGCTGATTGAACGCAAGCACATAAAATGCATTAAATAAAAATAAAATATGCTGCATCTAACTAAAGAAAATGATATTACTTGTTTGATCCAGCAGCTCCTTGTTCGTATTTACTGCCTGTTTCTCCTGCACCAGCTGTACCTTTAGCCATACCTTTCTTTCTTGCTATTTCCGCTGCTTCTTGTGGATTGGTCCCTGTTTTTCCTGGTTCCGTTATCTTTTCACTCATTTCTCTTTTTACTGCTGTGGGTTCATGTTCCTTTATTTTTGCAGGCGTCATAGGTTCATTTTCTCTATATGATGTTAATGGGTCATCCTTAATGGCAGTCTCGGTTCCAGCAGCACCTTGTTCATAGATTCCACTATTTTCAGAACTAGTACTGCCAGCCACCTTGTCTTTTGTTGTTTCCCCAACATCTTTTACTTTGTCTTTAGCACCAGTCACTGTTCCTTTGACCTTATCCATGAGTTTGCCCATAATCATATTTTATACATCAAGATATTAATATGATATACGTCAGCGAATAAAAATTCATGAAATACAATATATATATTCAAGTTTCCGAAGTAACATCATAGTATTAGAGTTATGTTCTACCGACTTGCTGGTGCAGATTGTACATCAGGATGATTATATTTTAAATGAAGTTGTAAGTCCTCTCTATTATAACATATCTGGCCGCAAATGTCACATTTACTTCTTTCATATGGTCTATCAACATAAGTGTGTAATTTTCCCTTTTTCGCCATTAATCTCCTCAAATAGTCTCCTATCTTCATGAACTGCAACTTATCTTAGACATATTCATTAAAAACAGTTTCATCTAATTCTTATAATATTCAACAACAAGGAATTGAAGAAGAAATATGGAAAGGAGCGGTCATACTCTATGTTCTCTTTCTCTTTCAATAAATTGTTCAATTACGAAAGAAATGATGCTTGTAATTAATAAATAATATTTTTCATAACATATGGCATGAATATCGACAATCTCGCAGGCATGTTTTCGCAAAGAAGCGGAGTTCAACAGTCTATGGGTAGTGCTATAATGAGTGCTATCATTGGATTTATGGCACAAAAGATGATGGGACAAGGGTTAGGTAATATGCTTTCTTGTGGGGGCGGCGGTAATTCCGGAGGCATACAGTCAATGCTGTCTGGACTAGGCGGTTTGAATCGTGACCATGAGTTAGTCAGAAACGTACAACAAAAAGCAGGAATACAAGATCCTGAGACTGCTAGACAATATACACAACAAGGAGTAGATGTATTAAACGAACAATCTAGAAACGATCCCCAAGGACTGCAATCTCTATTGGGAGGTTTTCTAGGCGGAGGTGAATCAGGTGGAAGTCAACAGCGTAAAAAGGGCGGCGGAGGTCTAGGTGGAATGGTCGGAGACCTATTGGGAGGATAGCCTTATTTTTTATCTGTTTATCTTTTTAATGTCTTGTATTTTTCTCATTTATCTCGCGCCAATCAAATGAACAATTCTACAGCCATGTGTTTTGCAATTTTTCGATATATTTTAAGATGTCTTCGATGAGAATGGCCATCCCAATAAGTAATTTCAACGGTTACCACTTTTTTATTATAAACATTAATTCATTCCTTGAGAATAGAACAAGATTGGCTAAAACTTCCTCAAAACACTTTTATCTTTTTCATAACAATCTGTATGAGAATAAAGGCTAGAAGCTAGATGGTACTTGGCACAATAATATACATAATTATAGTAATCGTAGCTATCATAATTATTATCGCCCTACTAAAGTTCCTCTTCCAGTTATTCTTTATTGCTCCAGTAGGAATAGATGCTTCAGATCTTGAGATCTTCAACAGGCTTTCTCTTGCTTTGCAGCCCACGGATGCAGGTTATCAATCCTTACAGAACTAAATCTTACAGAACTAAATCTTACAGAACTAAAT
>JAREAI010000349.1:0-2991 GCA_029240435.1 Nitrososphaeraceae archaeon
GTATTCGTATATTGTGATACACATAAATTTGAACAATATATAATTCTATTACCATAGATATCTAACTTAGTTCTGCTGCGAGTTCTGGCCTTTGTTGATTAATCATTTTTGATATTCCCTTCATGTAATTTTGTGCAAAGGTAGTAACAGGTTGTGAAGAATACCAAATACATCCAAGCACTTTGCAATCTTTACAAGTCATGGCTATATCCCATTGTGGTGCACTCCAAATTTCATCTATGCTCTTCTCTAAGAGATTGTAAATATTTTCACTCTTATTAAATTTCCAACATGGAACCATAACTGTTCCATTACCATTAACAAATACACTTTTCCATACTCCGCACTCATCAAACACGCCTCGTCCGTATTTGATTATTTGCTCAAAATATTGTGATGGTATGATGATCCTAGGAGAAACATGTTTTTTACCGTAATCCAGTATACTTTCGCATACTTTGATCATTGTTTGCCGATCTGGTAGAAGAGAATAATTAACATCAGATCTGTCTTCGACAAATGTAAAAGAGACTGCATTTGAGCCCAGTTCTTTAGCCCTATCAAAATAAGACTGGTCAATAAATTCTTCAGTATTGTATTTTGTTATAACGCTATTAAAATAGTGAGGCACTTTATGCTCTGCTAAGAGATTTAAATTATCCATTACCCTTTGATACATTTGTGAGGAAACACCTCGTACTTTACAATATGGTTCTTCAAATACTGAATCAATACTACATGTAACAAACTCAACGTATTTCTTTAATTCATTAAGGTCAATGGTATGAAGTAGAGAGCAATTAGAAATCAATGTGATAGGTATATTCAGCTTGTAAAGATATCTGACAAGCTCCATAAAATCAGGACGGCTAGTAGGCTCACCACCCTCAATAATAGACCATATGCAATACTTAGAAACCTTGTCAAAAATTAATTTCCATTTCTCTGTTGACAAATCATTTTTCTTGGCAAATTGAATCTGACCTGTCTTATCAGAGTCACCAAACGGGCACATTGGACAATAAAAGTTACAATAATGCGTTAAACTGAAGACGGCGATCAACGGTCGCTTGCGCCCTATTACTCTATTACCTGACCACTTTCCGAGAAGTTTGATTGTACGTATAGTATCTACAACCAAGATTATAATCAGATGATAATACGAGTATATATTAAACATTTTTTTATATGTAAGTAAATTTTAGTTGTTTTAAGAAATGAGCAGTTAACCACAAATAATGACTCGGATTATGCATCTAAAAAGTGTCTGATAAGTATTGATAATAACAGTTTTTTATAGCAAATCATTCAGATTAAGGGGTTCAACATGCTTCACAAAATATTTTTTTCTTTTATCAAAAAAGTCAATGATGTCTTTAATTATGTAGATTAACAATAACTTTATAATGATAATAACAGTGCCTTGGTAGCTCAGTTAGGAAGAGCATTGCCTTGGTATGGCAAAGATCGCTGGTTCAAATCCAGCCCAAGGCTTTTCAATAAATATACCATCTATGATTGCAACGAAATTTTTTGAACATCAATATCTATATCTTTCTTGTATTTTTATTATCTAGTTCTTCGTTTACTCTCTTGGCCAAACCATAATATATTGAAATTAGTTTATAGTAAAATATCTTGCATCTAGTTTGGTGAATATTTTTTAAATTCGTCATAATAATAATGCTCAAATGCTGTCAAAAAGCAAATATTGACTGTATTATATCTCTCTTTCTTATTTCTCTATATAATTCAAAGCCATTGATATTTGGCTTTTTAACATCAAGAAGTAAAAATCTTAATGACCAGTCTTATAATTTGACAATGTTTCTATAGGGTCGTTGAATGTATCAACTTTAAATTCATCATCTTCATCACATTCTAAACCTGTCTTCAGACTTGGCAATATCAGGTTCATCATTATCTACAATCAATATTCTCTTCTTATAATTGCTGTTCTTGGCTGATTGATTATACATGCCAGTAGTTGTTGTCATATTACAATATAAAAGATAATTAATCCATATAAAGTGAATAAGTTCTTTATATGAAATATATTTCAAATTCTGAAAATGTAATTAAACTATATAGTTAGAATATATGCATCACTTTAGACTTTTACTGATAGTTATTTTAAAAGATTCTATTTACACTAATGATATACTTATGGCCATGTTGGTTGAATGTCTTCACTACGAAAATCTTTACACAAAATCAGTAATCATTGGGAGGAGAGAATATTTCTGGCAGAAACTCCCTGAAGTTAGAATGATTGGAGCAGAAATCATAAGCAGCACTTTGAATAAATCATAAACAGTTTTTACTAAGATAAAAGAACTATTGAAGCTGTATTATTATATAAAAAAATAGAAGATGTTTGTTTGTATGAGATTCCTTATATGTCAAATATGTGGTGCAGTTTATTTGTGTGAAACAGGTGCTGAGGGTCATATAAAAATGACAAGCCACTCGAAATTTCGAGAAATAGTAAATTTATGATAATTAAAAGAGCGATAAGAAGAAAGCAATGATTGTATGATATTTACAGTCAAGGAGAGTAAGTTATTGTGGCCCTTAACTCTTAGGTAGACTGGATATACCTCTGCTTCCCACCTTCCATCCCAAAAAATGGCGAATAAAAGGTAGAAATATTGGGTATATGACTGAGTGTAGAAAGAGGTAAAGGAGAGTTAGTTTATTGGTAAGAGTTTTTAGCTAATAAGACAGCTTATTCAACTAAGGTTAAGGATCTTAGTGTTAGCAAATATAAGCAGATACTTTGGGATAAAGTAGAAGATATGTTAGAAATAACTAGTTATAATATTGCAAAAATTAAACAAGATTTACTTTACGAAAGTGAGAGGATGATAATAACAACTAATAGCAGAAAATAGATTCTCTCCACATACTATAATTTAACTACAAACAAACAAAACTTTTCAGTTGGTCAAAGAAGTAGAAAGTCATTAGGTCGGTCATCAAGATGTATTA
>JAREAI010000077.1:0-9458 GCA_029240435.1 Nitrososphaeraceae archaeon
CTTGAAGATTTGGAGGAAGATTTTCTTTTGGTCCCCTCTTTCCAATTGCGATCATTGCCATAACATCAAAGTTATCAGAAATTCCTAAGTCTACTCTGGCTTTTTTATAGTCAAAACCCTCCATGCCATGAGTAACAATTCCACGCAGAGATGCTTCTAGTGCTAAATTCTCCCACGCAGCACCTGCATCTAATTGGTGAGTTATAGAAGGTCTTTCGTCATACTCAAAATTCTTCCTTGATATTACAACAACTAATACAGCAGCATTTACCGCCCATATCTTATTGCCTTCATACAACAGACTGAAGAGTCTATCCCAGTGCTGAGTATTTCTTTTTGCATAAATAAATCTCCATGGTTGATTATTATAAGATGATGGTGCCCATCTAGCAGCTTCAAAAAGACTCATTATATCTTGATCATTTAATTCTTCACCATTCATTGACCTAGGAGACCATCTGTTAACAAACAAAGGATTTATTTTGTACGCAGCATGTCTTGTATGCTCGACTTCCGGTTTGAGCGTCACAATCTGGTGTGAGCAGTATAGTATATAGTGGTATCAGATATCAGATACATCTTGTTTAGAGTAATCTTATATTCTCATGTGGTAATTAATCCATATATACTTCATGATTATTTAAAATCTCGACATTGAATAATCATCAACATAAGAGAATTTTAAAAGTCACAATCACAAGGAAGAGCATATAGAAATGAATGAACCAGAATTGGCTTCAAAAAAAATATTGGTAGTAGATAACGAGTCAGATATCACTTTCACACTACAGAGCATTTTGGAAGACAATGGGTTTATAGTCGACGTATATACCGATCCTGTATTAGCACTAAGAAACTTTCATGCTAATTTGTACGATCTCATATTGCTTGATATTAAAATGCCTGATATGGATGGATTTGAATTATATAATAAGATGAAAGAAATAGACAGTAGAGCAAAAATATGTTTTTTAACTGCTAGTGAGATGTTCTATGAGGATCTTAGAAAGGCACGTTTCGAATTGGATGAATCTTTAGGTGAGCGTTACTTTATTCAGAAACCCATTACCACTGAAGAGCTATTAAGGAGAATAAATGCAATGATTTAATCTAATTCAAACAATATTTGCTTTGGGATTAGTAAATATCATAAACATCAATTAGAAAGAGAGAAATGAGAAACAGAAATAATAAAAGAATATAAAAAATATAGGATCAATCATAAAGTATACAATTATTCTTCCTTTTTACTGTATATTATCAAGGTGGTGAAGATGAAAACAAAGGTAAAGTAAAGTAAAAAGTAGATCCTCTTCTTGTTTGTTCATCCAAATTATTGTTATTGGTATTATTATTATTCTCAGCCCATATCTTACCGCCATGAGCTTCTATAATGCTCTTTGATATATACAGGCCAAGTCCTGTTCCTACATCAGACTTGGTAGCAAATTTTGTAAATAATCGTGGTAGTATTTCTGGATCTATGCCATCACCGGTATCCTTTACAGATACAATGACTTGGTTATTATTATTATCCTTGCTGATTTTTTTGTCAATAGCAACAGTTATAGATCCTTCTTCGGTGAACTTGAGAGCATTGCTTATCAGATTAGAAATAATCTGAGCTATTCTTCCCATGTCTACATTTACCAAAATGCTGCTATCTTTATCATGAGGCTCAAATCTGATTTTGACATTTGATTTAAGTTTTCCAATTTCGCTTCTTGTGTAATCCCCTATTATGTCTGATATTAGATCCTTAAGGTTAGCTTTCTCTAACCTTAATTTGAGAGCTTGACTTTCGATTTTTGTAACATCTAATATGTCTTCAGTAAGTCTTTGTAACCGACTTGCATTTCTAATAATTACTTCTAGCTTCTCAAGTTGTTTTTTCTTTTGCAAAAAATCTTGTTGCTGTTGTTTCTCTTGTTGTTCTGGTTGTAATAACTGTTTTCTTCCTTTATCATTATCATCGTCTGGCATATTTTTATTCATCTGACTATAGAGAAGCTCAGATAGACCAAGTATAGGTACTATTGGTGTTCTTAATTCGTGAGCTGCCACATTAATGAATTCCTTCTGTGCTTTCTCATTAAGCTTTAACTGTTCATTAGCCAAGGCAAGTTGTTTATTTGCTTCTTCTAGTTTCTTTGTTCTATCATATACTATTTGGTTTAGGTTTTGATTTGTATACTGTATATTCTGTTTCATATTTTCGAATTGGTTAGCAAGCTGTCCTATCTCATCCGAGCTGTTGACTTCAATTTTCATGCCAAAATTTCCTCTGGCAATATTTTGAGCTGCATCTCTTAACTTTCTTATAGGTAGAGACATGGATTGGCCTAAAAACAAGGAGGCAACTACAACTAGAGCAGCTACTATTATTCCGGTTAAAACAGTCAAATTCCTTAGATTATCAAGTGCAGCAAAACCCTCCGCCTTATCTATCTTTGCTACCAGACCCCAATCTACTCCTTCTATATGGCGAGTCACAGCAAGTACTGGCACACCACGATAGTCTACAATATTGGTAAAAGTTTTTTCATTTTTTAAGAGTGCTTGAATGATTGGTGTTTGCACATCATCTTTATCTACTCTTAATGTCAATGCTGCTGCAGGGTCAAATCGTAATGGATTAATCAACAAAGCATCCCCATTATCATCTCTCTTTACCAAGTTAAATTCGCCTGTCTCTCCTAAACCTTCATAGGTTTGAATCTGTGACAGCAAAGTATCTAAATTAGATATTATAGAAACTACCCCTACCAGTTTGTTATCATTTAGAATTAGAGGCCCTGTGAGATACACTCTTAGATTTCCTTCTGGGTCTTTAAAGAATATAGTCACATCATTTTGTTTGCTTCCTTTTATGAAAAATTCATCAGTACTATGATTCCTACCTATACTCGCATTATTAATAGAAGCTACTATTTGACCCATAGGGCTTAGTATATAAATGTCCTCAAAGCTCTTACTTTCAGATTTTACTGGATTTATTATTCTTGTAATAAACTGCTGCGATTGAGTTTTGTTTCCATTATTATTATTATTGTATTTATCTAATTCAACCTTTAATTGTAGCCTGCTAGAGACCAAATTCAATTTTTCTAAATTTTGGTCTACTAGGTTCTGTATGTTTTTTTCTTGCAAAGTAGCTAGAGTCTCAAGTTTATTGAGAGTTTCCTTTGTAAGAGCTTGTTCAGTATTTAGATAATTTAGAGTTCCGAAAATGGTTAAAGGAACAATAGAAATTATCAAAAATATGATTATAAGTTTAGTTCTTATCATCATTCGTTTAATACTAATATCATAATGGAGCCATGTTCTTAGGCGTTTCGTTATTCTTCTTCTAGCGTCTCCACAAGAAATCTATCATAAATATGCGGTCAGGGCGAAGAAATATTTATTCTAATTAAAGAAGTAATAATGAGAGAAACAATTTATCAAGGCTTGTTTTGTTATCTTAATTCTTTACTCCTATTTTAAAAAAATAAAATAAGATTTAGATGTGTGTTAATCACTTAATTAATAGATACACTACGTCCCTTAAGAAACGACGAATTCTAGTTTTAGATGATGAACCTGATGTTAATTTCACTATAAAGCTTGCACTAGAAGATGAAGGATTTGAAGTTGATACATTTGATAATCCTCAACTAGCATTATCTAGTTTTAAACCTAAATTCTATGACCTTGTACTCTTAGATATTAAAATGCCAAAAATAGATGGTTTTGAATTTTATAGAGAAATAAAGAAGAAAGACAATAAGGTCAAGGTTTGCTTTTTAACAGCTAGTGAATACACTCATTATGAAGAGTTTTTAAAAGAAAATCCTAAAATAACAGTAAAATGCTTTGCCCGTAAACCAATACCGATAGGTGATCTAGCTAAAGTAGTAAAAGAACAATTAGGATAATAATAAAATACGATTATCAAAAAGTTTGATTTGTTATTGTTGTTATTATTATTGTCTCTACTCCACCGCTGTTAAATGGCTCTTGCGAATGCTACAAATGACCTTGTGGTATTGATAAAATACGTTCTGATAGGACATCAGACCAAAAACCTGATGTACATAGTTTTGAAACAGAAGAGGCTATGATGAATTAAAATGCTTTTATTCGTGGAAATAAAGCAACAACAACAACCACCACCAGCAGTAATTGGAATGATGATTTAGTAGACTACGTTGACTATTATAAAGATAAACTCATTATGCTTACATTTCTCAATCATGTATCAAAAGAGAGGATAGCTATGAAGCATCCAGCAATCTTTTCTCCACATGCGATCAATAAGCATTTAAAATGAAATAATAGAAGAAAAAAACGCACTCTATTGATTAGTGAGCAAAATATTATTCATATAGACAATACTTACGTAAACAGGTTGTTATTATTTCTATCTATATAAAGCTGAGACAGTAAGAGATTATCTTATTTTCTATAAGATATGGTTAGCTTGTACTTTAAATGTCGCTCTGATAGATAGAGATTCTTCAAACCAATACATTACTCATTTTTTCTTGAAGATTGCTAGAATCAATTAAACATAAAATTTGAGCACAAGAATAGATTTACATTTACAATTATCTTTGACAAGTAGAATCGCTATATTTGATTATAGGATTTTACCTTCAATATAGCAGCAAAAGCCATATTGGCTATCTCAAAGCCTCTTCACTCTTTTCAAATCCAAAATAACAAGAATGGCATTGTTTTTTTCCATAAATTACTCCACTCTTGCCACATTTGGTGCATACTTTATCATAATCTATAGTGGAGTCTAGAGATTTTGCTTTTTGTAAGCATTTACCACAAATTGGTGCTTCCAAGTTATAACTTGAGAGAAAACCAGAACCACATTGGGTGCACCTTAGACTGTACATATTTCCTTTTGGTTTCCAACGCCTGAATAGATTGATCATCAATATCCCACCTTTTTCACCTTAGAACCACAATTAGGACATGAAATGTCTTTGTGTTGTGTTCCACAACTCATACAATAATATTTTAATGAATTGTCTTCCGACATTGGGGAGGAGGACATTGAGCTAAATACTCCTCTTACTCCTCCTCTCATTCTCATTCTTTGCATCATTCTTCTTCTCATATAGAGATTAAGCAAAATGAATACTCCTATTATAGTAACTAATGATATCGGAAATGGTAATAGTAGAGAGATGGTAAGACTGATACCTAAGGATACACCTAACCATATCATTACATTAAGCAAAAATTGAGCGTTGTTATTGTAATTTGAACTCATATTTCTTACTACCACTATTTTCCACATTTACCTAATTAAATTTAGTAGTAATTAATAACTTACTTGGTAATTGTTTTCTTATTATGTTACAACTCTACTGCTACTATGCTGCCACTTTCTAATTTTTTATTATCTGACAGGCAAATAGAGATAATGCTGTTGAAACACGTGATAGAACAGTTTTAAGTATATTGGCTGCTGCTGTTGTTGTTGTATATATATAGCATACAGAGAACTAGGAGTACCACGTACACTGCAAAATATAGCAGCTGCCTCAAATAACAGACCTAAGGAAGTTGCACAAGATTACAGAATCAAAGCAATAAGTAAAAGAGAATCATTAGCAAGTAGCAAACTGCGTAAGGTCGAATAGTCATACTCTAAAATCTTGTCAGCAAAATATAATATGTGAGGATTAAATTTAAAAGAAAAAATAAGTATCAAGTTATTTTGCTTCAAGTTCCTTGATCCTTTCGAGAACACCTTCAGTTTCCTTCTCCAGGTCATTCTTGTATTCTTTTAGCAAAGCAATTCGTTCTTCCTTAGTAAGAAAACTTCTTGCTTTTTGAAAGCCTGTTCCACAGCAACCATATCCCATATTATTCACCTCCGCTTTTATTCATATCGGATATACGATATAATGTAGGATGATGTATTTATATATATCGGACATCCAATATTATCTATGCGAAGTTTTGGCAATAACTATTGCTGCGATATGAGAGGCATGTTAGGATTTCTAATTCTTTTTTTACTTTCAAAACAACCAATGCACGGACAGGAACTGGCAGACGAGATTGCAAGAAGAAAAGGAGAAAAGCCTAGTCCAGGAACTATTTATCCAGCATTAAAGAACCTTCGAGAAATGGGATTTATTAGTGCAGAAGAAAAGGAAGGTAAAACTATAGTCTACAGCCTTACACAGAGAGGGAAAAATGCACTCACAATTGCCAAACGAAGGTTTGTGAAAACTTTTCTTGGGGTATTCCCTTAAAACGGCATTCAAGGATGTTGAACTATGAAATATCAAGAATATGAAGCTATTTGTGATTTTGTGTTATAAATATGACTGCCATCCTGAGTGGATATATTGACATATCTAAAATCCCACGGTAGCACATGGATTAAACAACATCAGTTAGTTGGAGTCTGTCTGTTCTGGGTTTAAACTTTATTAAATCCTTATTAAATCAGTGATCAATGAATTATCAAAAACTGTATGTAGATATTATGAATATTGACTCAAAGATTAGGTTAGTTACTATTTGTGATATCAATGGCAAAGTAATGTTCTCTGATCACCGTCAGGGTGTAAAGAATTTGCTTAGTCCACAGGAAAGCAAAGAATCACTTGAACTGGCAATTAATTCATGGAAAACACGCAGCAAACTTGCACCAAAGATTGGAAAAGGAAAATATGTTTTAGCAGAATATGAAAATATTAAACGCATCACTATGCCATTTGGAGATAATCACATTCTCTATGTAACCACAGAACCAGAAGCTGATCATTCACATATAATCAATAGGATTCGTAGCTTAGAGTCTGGGATTCAGTAAGTATTTACAGCGATGAGTTCTTCTATAGTAGTATAATACTGTATTGCACAAGTTAACCCTTCTGTTATTTTTATTTAATACATTTGGATTTAGCTTACCTATGTCATTGCCATGAAATTTTTTCTTTTCTTATTGTTTGATTACATGCTTTTGGTCAGTTTTAATCTGCTGCTCTGTGAGTTGCATAAGTTGTTTATAATGATGAAATATAATAGACATGAAAATTGGCTGTATTCTTACAAGTTTAGAAGAAGAAGAAGAAGAAGAGGATAATAACGAATTGTATAAATGAGAAATAGAAAAAACGATCTTATCAAATATCTTTCTGTGTGATTTTTTCAAGTGAGCTCTGAAAATACTTTTTAGAATACACACAGATACAACCAATTAAACCAATTTATAGCTTGTTCGCTAAAGAACAAAAGGTGCAAAGTATATCATATCAAGTCTTATACTCCTATTGATTCCTATTCTATCATCTACTACCATAAATAATAGTATAGAATACCTGTTTACTGCTGGTGGAGAGGTTCCCGGAGGTGTATCAACAAGCTCTGTGAATAAGAATCTTACATTAGATGAAAGAACAGGTAACATGAGCGATATAACATCAGGAGGAGTATCTGCGGCTTCGGTAGGAAACGAAACTGTAACTTCAGAGAGAATAGGAAATACAAGCGGTCCTACATTTGGAGGGTTATCTCCAGAATCGGCAGGTGAATAACCATCAGAAATAGCTGAAAAATAAAAAAATTCAAAATAGGTGTTGAATTACACAGCTTTTATTGTTATTAGGTTCATATTTGGATATTATAATTAAATGATTTCAGAATAAAAGCGCATATACCTTCTAATTATATTGATGCTTTTATTTCTTAGACATGTGTGAAGATAATTATTAGAAGAACAAGAAGTCAATCTGACTATTTAGCTTCTACCTATATACATAGTGAATTTTTTCACTAATATTTCTGATGCTGCAGAAAGAACTGAGCATCTGGATTCATCTAGAGCAAAGAAGTAGCATCTATTGTTATTATCATATTCCTCTTTCCCACTTTTAACTTCCTGAATTAGTTTCCCTGAATTTTCTTCAGAGGTATCATTTAATCCCTTTTAATGTTATGTCTTTTTGCCACCATTTCATATATAGGATTACCATGGAAATCGTTATCGATGTCATTGGAATCAATATCAATTTTTAGTACTTGATCACTTAGCATGTTATTGTTACTACTATTTGTAAAGTTCCCAATCTTCACTAAGTAACCAGGTGACATCCCGCGCCATAGAGAACTTCGGCTTTCATTACTGTATCTCCTTCTATCATCATCATATCTGAATCTCTCATCATTGCTAATGATGATAATTATGATGATGATTTGTTGTCCATAGAAGAAGAAAGAATCGGGCATGAATATGCTACCAATTCTACCAGATAAAGATAGGTTAATGATGATTATTCTTTTGGTATCAGGCATGGTTACAGATATCATGGTTATGGAATGTCAGTTTAGACTTACTGAGTTATCCACCAAACATGTCTTTTAGAGTGTCAACTATAGGATTTTCTGTTTCATTAACAGGAGTAGCTGTTGTCGCATTAGTCATTTCTGTCTGATTAGACATCGCGGCAGTCTCATTATTCATTATTGCCGTATCAGTTTGGTTATTCATTGTTTGGTTCATAATTAATTCGGTTTCGTTATTACCCATACCTTGTGCAATTACACTTGGCAAAGAACTAATTAACAGTACTCCACCCATCAATGCTGTGAGAGATAAAATGGAAACGTTAACTAAATCCTTGGATATCATCGTTCACAACAAATTATGTTTAGTTATTTAACTTTAACGTATTGCTGTATTTAGTTGTTGAATCATTTACAACAAAAGAGAATATCAAGTATATTAAGATAGAATTGAAAATTTGATGACTATTTTCCATGTGCTAAGAGTAAGTGTAAATTAAAACATGTCAGAAATTGGTTCAATCTCTTTGTAGATCATTATAATAAAGAGGTGTGTGCCAACTGAATTATACGTTCTTAATCTAGTCCCTAAGTACGAGTGCACGATAATTATTCATTTTACAATGCATCTCTTATAATATGAAATATTTATCGAGGCAGGAGTTCATAGCCCATATATTATACATATCATCTCTTTTTATTGATTAAGGAAATAGCGATAGATTTCAAAAAAAATATCATTAGTTAAGATTACTTTCAAATTGTTGACTCATTTCCTTCTTCTTCTTTAGAAGATTTGGGTTTGAGGCGTTGGTATTGTAGCTTGAATAATTCAATTACTGCAGGTATATCATCTTCACCTCTAATCCAATAGCTAACCCATCCTGATTGTGGAAGAACATGATGAGCTGTAACACGTCCAGAGTTAACAAGCTCGTTTCTCATACTCATTGGAAATGGTAAGTCAGCTAAACGATCACCATGTATATGTCCCATTTCTCTTTTGCTTAAACGAAATTCGATACCTCCAAATCTATGTGCTTCAGCAGTAACATAGGGCCAACTTAGTATTTCTTTTTTAATGGTTTCTAAAATTGTACTCATAGATATTTTTTATTACTCTGTATTTATAAACTTGTAGGTTTACAAAATATATT
>JAREAI010000078.1:0-9381 GCA_029240435.1 Nitrososphaeraceae archaeon
TGGTGATAAAATAACCTTGACTATATATAGGAATGGACAGTTCCTAGATTTAGAGATGACCCTTCAAGAGCGTCCTTCTCCACTTCTGTATTTGACAGAAGTGCTTTCTCCCGTTCCATAATTTCTTTTTAATTTTCAATATGTTAGTTATTATGAATCATGATACTGGTATTTTCTAAAGAAAAAATAATCTAGTATGAATACCCAACTATGGAAATGCAGAAATATAATAGCAATAACAATCCTTGAATTTTTCCATCATCGACTGGATAATTTTTTGTTTTATTTTCAGAGTTGGATTATTTGATGATTAGATAAGAATTAGATAAATATGAACATATCCATCTCTTCAGGAACGTCTGTGCAAAGGCTGAAACGTTAGCAGCTATTTTTGAGCTTGAGGCTTGATTGCATTGGAATCTGCACTAGCACAAGTAATATTAGAATTGTTTGATTCTCTACAAGTTATACATAACGTCTTAAATAACTTACCTCCCTAGCAGCAGTAATATATATATTGTTTGCAGTGTTACAGATAATTTCAACAGCAAAAGGGATAATACTACTCTTACTTTAATTCCCCTGGAAAGCATTGGTGACTATGCAGATTTACATATCGCCAGAATCCCAAGATTAATCTTAATAACTGGTTAATCCTTGATGTAAATTTTTATTATTATTATTATATCAACCAATTATTTTTATGCTAGCATGCTCATTCTAATAGTATGGAAGAAGACAAAAATGATTCATCTCTATCTTATGCTAAGATTGATGACGATACGCATGATGATTCTATAAATACGCTGGAAAAAACTGCCAAGAAAGTAGCTAATGTGATTAGCAAATCTTTAGGCTCTGGAGCTAAAGCAGCAGAGAAAAAAGTTCTAGAAGCACAAGATCGCATAGATGCAAAACAGGTAGAGACTGAAGAACAATTGGGTGCAGAAAATATTTCAAAAATAGAAAATTTAGCAAATCAACCTAATATTGATGGAGATTTGGCTAGCTTTGAAGGCAGATATCCAAAAGATCTTTTTAACAAATCGGTTTTTTCAAATGATAAACAGACTCTTATTGGTCATGTAACAAAGGAAACTGACAGCTTAATTGTAGTTTTCAGCGATTCAGATAATTCCAGATTTGATATTCCAAAGTCAAAAATCACAATAGATGGCGGGTCAGTTGTTCTAATTCATAATGATGTATCTTTATCGCAATACAAAGTTGATAGAGAGACTCCATTGCCTGAAGACAAAAGTTTAAGACCATCAGCAAAGGAGATAATTCATACTACTAAAGAAATAGAGGTAAAAGAAGAACCAAAAGAAAAACAAGACAAAGAAGTGATTAATATTCAGGATACGACAGCAGATGCATTGATTAAAGAAAGTCAACAACTCTCAAATAGACCAAGACCTGCAACAACAACCGTTCGTGAATCAAAACCAGGAAGCTATCATTATGACGAATCAGAAATTGTCAAAAAGGTAAAACATGCAGCTTCTGATCTCAAAGATATTATATCAAGTGCCGCTAAAATGGCTGAAAGAAAGGTCAAAGAAGTTCGAGAAGCTGAAGAAGAAAGACAGGTAGAGAGAGATGCAGAAAATATATCGAAAATGGGTAAACTTGCAACACAATTTACAAATTCGTTTGAAGATGTTCTATCCGAGATTAGAACAAAGACATATGCAGAGCAAGAACAAATCTATCTTGGATTTATCAAGTTAATAGACCAACAGCGTGAATTAATATTAGCTAGAAAAGATCTAGCTACTAGATTAAAAGCTTCTGTACGGAAGCCAGTAGTAGTATTAGGGGGATCAGAGGGTATAGATAAGTTACCCAAAAACCTTCAAGCACCCCAGCTACAAGAACAGCAACAGCCACAACTACCTGAAGAAATGATTAGTCAAGAGCAGCTAAAAGAAGATGAACCTTTTATAATGGCTGACGAACCTACTGAGCAAACAGCAGTTAATCAAAAGTCATCTCAAGCTCTTGATATCTCTACAGAAATTCCATCTGCTGAAATACAATCAGACATGATTGCTACTGATGAGAACGAGGAATCAAAAAAGAGATCCCAATCGCCAAAAAAATCCAAGTATAATAAGAAAATATCCAAAGAAAGAACATGAGATTAATAATAACAATACTTAGATTATAGAATATACACGTCCTTTTTTTACAATCGTATAACTATTGACTATCATTTCAGATGATGACATTGTTGTTTACTCGAATGTCCTATCATCGTGACTACTCATATTGATTATTCTAATATAGAAATTGTCCTAAAATACGAATTATATCCTAAAATTATACACATCATTCTAATTGTTTTTATACTTTATTGTCTTATTTATCGCCTCTTTTCAAAAGATGGCATGTATTTGTTTTTTAAAATAGATTTGACAGACTTTGATCATATTATTTCTCATTCAGCATTCTTTTTGGCCTTTGAATCTCTTATTTTATTCAATTTCGTGACTAAAAAATATCCTTATATAATAGCAACAATTAATGATGACATCATTGCCAAATATTTTATTTAATCCAATCTAATAATTTATAAAAAATTCCGTCGTGCCAATATTAAAGAAAGACTGTATGCATCTATACTCTATCGATACCTACTAGACCCGAAACTAAATTTACGATTGTTTAAATGAATTGCCTATACAAATCTCTTTTCTCTATCCATTAAATATAATATTGTGAATAATATTAAATGACTAACTATGTTTACTAAAAAAGAATGCTCCGACCGATATGGATGGTGGCTGAACGAGTTGGACTCATTAGGAATAGTTCCAAAAAAAACAAATGAACTAAACGATAAGCAAGAAATTAGCGATCTGTCTGAAAACATAAAGCAGATCCTTTATCAGGATTATAAAACTGCTTATAGCGAATAAACTATATTAGATCTGGCTGTTTTTTGAGTATTACATATGATTATTAGTAGTTATTCTATTATCAGACACACGTCCTATCAGAATCAGAATTGATCCTACAACTATATCGTTTAACATGTCAAGTTCAAAAATAAACGTTATTATTTTGGATATACGTACTATACAAAAAATCAGATAGGAATTTGCGGTTTTATTTGTAATCATCCAATCATAATAAAACGGATCTTATTAAATTCAGATGGTCTGATTGGCATATGCATTGGTATATCAAATATAATAGATAAATAAGGGGAGCGGTTTGGAAAGATATATTAGAATATAAACTGAATATCGTAAAATAAAAGATTGGAGAACTAAGTTAGTTTGTTAGACTTGCATTTTTTATTCTCAATTAGATAACAATTCCTATAATATGCTTGATTTCCAAAGAGATGAATTGTACCATATATTGAGAACTGTTTTCAACCCATGCCCTCTTTATTTTCCCCTTAATTTTGTTTGTTATTAAGACTAAGAATTAGTAGTAGCATTCTGCTTAGCTAGTCGGATGCACGTCTGCAGATGCTTTTTCTCCTCTTGTAGAATTGATTTTACTTTAGTTGCAAATTGCCTATTTTTAATACCTTTTGTCATTGCACTCAAGACCTCATAGTGCGTTACCTCACCTCCTTCTGCCAGACATAGAAACTCTATTGCTTCAGAAGAGTCAGGTTCTTCACCAAGATATGTTTTCATTATCTCTGAAGCTTTTTGTGTAGTCTCTTTTGCTACTTCTTGAATATTTTCAGAGTCTAATTCTTCTGACTGTGATAACTTTTCAACCAATTCTTCGAGCTGTATCTGATGATTACCAGCTTCTTTTCTCATTCCTTCTAACTTGCCCTTGAGTCCACCTTGATCCAATAGCCCTTTTAAAGACAATTCCTCTACTGCTTTTTGGGCAGCCATTTCTAAACCAAGAGCTTCACCTATCTTTTGTTCAAGTTTTTGCTTATAAGCCATCTGTGCTTTAGTGCGGTGATAATTGCTAATAACGATAACAGTTCAAGTTATATATATGGTAGCCTAAATACTATTAACAGTCAGGTTTTTGCTACACCTTTTCTAGCTCGCATTTAATAAATGCACTAATTTTTGCTGTAAATAAGTATGTATTGCCTAATGCATAACAAAGGATATATTAAGAGTTTTTCAAATGATTTGATATTTTAACCATTTTATTTTATATATATATCTAGGCAGGTACTGTTTCATGTACCTCGTCTTTATCTTCTACTGCTTTTCTCTTTTTACGCTTCTTTTCATCTACTAACTGCTTTGTCATTAAACGTTTTGCTATCTTTGGATTATTCTTCTCTAGCCAGTCTCCAAATGCCTGTTCCTCTTTGAGAATCTTCTCTAAAGTTTTGATAGTTTTCTTGTCTGCTTGCAGTAATTCAAGAGCTTGGATACCACCACGATACATGATAGCTTCTGCTTTCTCAATTATCAAGTCATTTAATGACTCCCAAACTTCTCTTTCATTATCTGTACTACTACTTTCGATCAGAACCTTTATAGATTGAGGTGGTCCTGGTATAGGTAAATGACCCTTTTCTGATGTAATCTCTCCTCCAAGCGCTCTTATTCTTTCTTGTAGACGCTTCTGCTGCTCTCTAGTTTGTGCTAGATGATGTTTTATCTTTTCTTTGACTTCTGGTACAATACATTCAGACAATCTGTTTTCTAATCTATCAATGGCTGCATTTTCATAGGATAATGCGAGATTAAGACCCGATACTGCAATAAATCCCTTTGCAAAACTATTATCAGATGGTTGTGCCATTTTGCTCTATTAACTACTACTATACTAATAACAATTTCTTTCAAATATTATGCATGCAAAAGCCTTTTGCTCATATTATACATGCAAAGATAGACGGAACGTTATTGTCTAGATTTTTAGTATTGTTGCCCAGATGATAAGTGCATACGCCTAATCTTGTAAAATAATACTCAATCAGTTAGGTCTTTTTCGATAATATATATAATAAATATAAATAAAACGTGTTATAGATCTATGCATTTGTATTTACTATACCATAAAGCTAAACTTATACTGAGATTGAACTAATTTGAATCAGTCTAAAGCAGCAGATTCATGTCTAATGAGGACTGAAAGGACAACTCACACCAGAGCAATATAGAGTCTGTAGAAATAAAGAAACAGAAATGCCTTTTTCTGGTAAATGTAATGATTGCAAAGAACAGGGGATTTATCAATGTGTATATTGTGGTAACGAGTTATTTAGATCTGAGACGAAATTTGGGTAAGGAACTGGCTGACCTAGCTTCTGTGCCCCTATAAAAGAAGGTAACCTGAGAGAACAGGCAGATAACGGCATGTTTATGAGAAGGACAGAGGTACTATGCAATAAATGTGATGCCACCTAGGTCATGTCTTCGATGACGGTTCAGCACCCATGAACCAATGTTAGTGTATCAATTCTGTCTCCCTCAAACTCAAGAAGAAGAGTTGAGGAATAAAAACTCGATATGAGTATTATTGAAAAGAGGTTTTATATATAATTCATTAATGTAAGTTGGTTTGTGCTATCAACTATATTTCTTTTAAGATATCTCCTTCCAATCAAATCTGGAAAGTCAAATATCATATTTCTCTTCACTACCTCACGTTTTAAATCATTCAGTATTACCTTTGAATAGAATTTGTCGGCTGTAATATTGTGACCTTGATTGATTGGTTCTTCAAATCTAAATATTCGTTTGAATTCATTAATTCCATTTGATATATCGAGTAATTTTAGAACGGTTTTCATTCTTTGCCAGATATCGAACCTCAATCTCAATATTGCACCAAATACATACTGTATCCCTGACTTGTAGCAACTATCAAGTATTGTCTCGATTTGATCTTGTGAATCTGTGATAGAGGTATAATAGGATCAATATTTACGCCACAGCAGATACCAGAATCTGTAAACTCTTTTATTACTTCAAACATGGAAGATGCTGGCGGCGTACCAGGTTCAATTACTCGTCTGATTTTTTCGTCGCATGTTGTTATGGACCAAACAATAAAACAATTATTCTTATATCCTTTATGAAGTTCTAAATCTCTTTTTATTATACTAGATTTCGTAAATACATAGTATGGCGCATTGTACTTCTGTAATATCTGTATACATTTCCTTGTAATACTGTATTTTAGTTCTGCTGGTTGATATGGGTCTGTAGCAGAAGATATCATTATAGGATCGATAGTTTGCGATCTCCACGATTTTAATTGGTTCTCAAGTAATTGAGGTGCATTACTTTTGGCATATATTTTGTCATAAAATTCTGGTGACCATTCATACGTCGCATAGCAATACCCGCATCTGTGATGGCATCCTTGGTATGGATTAAAAGTAAGACCTTCATATTCTTTTACGATGAAGGGGTGAAGTATCGACTTACTCTTCTTTATCTCAAATTCTGGTGATTTTTTGCTATACCATAAATCCATTGTATAAGTTCATTATAGATCTTCGTCTCATTCTAATAAAATTCATAATACTATAAGAAGAGGGAGTGTATATTATGTACACCGCTTAGGAATACACCACAAGTCTAAACTCATTACAATGTATGTTTTGTAAATTACTAGATAAGGTATATTAGATCTTCATTTGTTTTACTATCTTTTTACTTTACCTTATCTCGATCTTCTCTTTTTCATTACCTTTGACATAACCATGTGAACAGCCATCATCACAACGCCTGTCATTATTCTACTCTTAATAGTCATTATTTACTAATGCGAATTTCATGTTATAAGCACATATTATTTATTTCTCTAGAGAGTATTCTATAAGTTTATCCCCGTGTAAACAAACTGACAAATTAATAGAACATTGTCTTTTTATTGATCCTGAAGTCTTTCTGTAGTTCTACCAGCATGGGATTGTGTCTGTCTTTTTTTCTATTTTAGAAGAGGCATGAATTATCATAAAATTGGATAATAGTAGCATTCGTTACAGGTCTTTATATAATACAAATAATCTCAGATTATTAAATGATGTTTAATGCATGTTGGAACGGTCATACTCGATGACTGAGAAAAATGTTTATAGACGTAATATTATAGTATATCTGTTGTCATCATCCTCCAATGGAAAGATAAATCCTGCTAACAAACTACCTACTGATTCCGAATTTATCTGTGATATGTGTATGGAAAAGTTCAATGAACCAGACAAATTACAGGAACATAGGGCAAAAAAACACAGTGCGCCCACTGGCATATAGCAATCTTATTATAAAGAGTAATAGAATATACTTCTTTTGAATTAATGTAATATAGTATGAGAAATAGAATCTGGCAACTTTTCAATACATATTATATATAATTATATCTTTTTTAGTAGATTATATATAATTTAATGAGAAAAAGTTCTGAAATAACTATTATGAGAGTTAATACTGATCTGAATTTGATACCATATACAATTATACATAGCAAGTAAATTGAAAATTATATTATCAATATTATATTACAGATTTTGAGAATAAAGGTAGGAATATCTAATAAGAATAGATATCAAAATTATAATTGATAGGTAGACTTTCTATAACCATTGCATCATCCGTCGTACTGTGATAAAGCATAAGTTTTTTTCATTTGCATTTTTAATTAATCTCCACATACAATTATGACTCATAACATTCTTTAATGCTACAGGATAGATTTGTAAAGTTTAAAATACAAAACAAATACGCTTTAAATGGTGATGTTTAGATAGCATCCATCTGCCAATGCAGTTTTTTGCATTAGACACTTTGCTTAGAAAAAGTCTGAACCTTCAGATTATTTTTAATATTAATCACGTAAATTTACCTATAATTAATAAAAAAATTTTCTCTGTGTTGTATGTATCAAAATTCGTTCTCTCTATTGATTAGTGTTTTGCATACGAGCTCTTTTCAGCTTTTATATGAATAACTACTAAAGGATTACATCAATAAATCTCAAATATTTGTTAATACTTCTTTTAATTTATAAATATAGTAGTAAATAAATCCATCTTCAATAATACTTATACTAATTTATTATTATTGCAATACTCTAACTAATAATTTTGAAAAGCAAACTTACCACTATTTTGCATCATATTTATAAATCTTTTTATTGTATTTTTTGTAGACATACAAGACATCTCTTTGCTATACTCACATGCTATGGCATAATTGTCAAGATTCTTTTCGCCCTTGAAGATCCCTGTAATAATCTCTTTCATAACTGGTATTAAACCAGACCTAGCACCGTATGCACCATTTTCATTAATCAACCAGAACATCTTAGTTGGGTCATAATCTGCTGGAAAAACCAACTTTTTCGCATTTTTTGCTTCTTCTGAAAAATAATGTCCTGCTGTACGTATCCATCCTCTTGATAGAATACTAGCAGCCTTTGCAAATTTTCCACATGAAGAACATTTGTCGTCATAAATAAGTAAAGGTCGTGAGAATATAGAGGAAAGCCGCATGATGATAAAATTATATAGGCTTTTTCACTCTTTTAAATTTAATGAAAATCTCTTTCATTATAGGATAGTATTGATATTTCTATACTTAAATAGTCTCTTTTAGGATACACCAAAAGAATCGGAAGAGTTTTAGGGGTAAAGAGTTTGATTATTTTGTCTTCTAAAAGGTCAAACTAACATATACAAGACCTATTGATTAGCCACTTTTAGTAAAAAATCTTTGTCGATGAATGCTTAATATATTTCTCAATAATACAGGAGTTGTGATAATAATAATTCAAAGAAACATATAACTGTAGTAAACAATAATTAATTTTAAACTAGAAATTCTGTAATATTTCATAGGATAGAATTGGTTTTTGGACAATTGAGTCGCTTAACATCTTCCTTCTACCTATACGATAGTCTTGAAAAACTTGATTGAACAGTTAGTTGAACTCTATTACTTTGTCAGCATATCCCCTCTCAACACAATTAATTTATTCTTGTCTACCTTTAATCTTATTTATTAGAATATTATTTATCAACTTTGGAGTTAATCAAAGCAGTAAGATAAGTAACCATTACAAAATAAATAAATAAAGAATAGATAGGTTTTAGAATATATGAATTTCTGGTTTCGCATTAAGTATGCTGCTAATGAGATACATTGTTTTGCAAAACATATATGAAAAAGTGGATAGGAATGACCAAAATTGCAAAAACAGGCTGGCCGCTTGATTATAAATGTACCATAGACTTTAATCCTACTGCTATCCAGCGCAAAAAAATTATTAGTTAACAGCTGTCTTGAAAGCATCAAATGCATCCTTTTCATACTTAAAGGCATCTGAGAAAAGTTGAATTGACCTTTCATCTTCTTTTAGATCGCCTGTAGCTAAAAAGTTTTGAAAGTGTATGTGGCTTGCCATTTCTGATTGAATAGATTT
>JAREAI010000079.1:0-9922 GCA_029240435.1 Nitrososphaeraceae archaeon
GCTTATCTGATAGCAGGAGCTGTTATGACTCCAATAGCTGGAAAGTTATCAGACATCTATGGTAGAAAGAAAATCTTACTGATTATAATGGTGATTTATGCAATTGGAGTATCTATGGCCGGATTTGCCTCAGATATATACTTCATGATATTTGCCCGAGCCATTCAGGGAATAGGAATGTCAATGTTTCCTATCGCATTTGGTATGATAAGAGATCAATTTCCAAGAGAAAAAATATCGATAGGTCAAGGTGTAATAACTTCAATGTTTGCATCTGGAGCGGTTATAGGTTTAACTGTAGGAGCAATTATAGTTCAAGACTACGGATGGCAAAATACATTCTTCACGATAATACCAATTGCAATTGCCCTTCTTTTAATAATATGGCGCTTCATTCATGTAATTGATAGTAGGGACGAGGACCAAAGCCAAAAACGATCAACAATACTAGAAGGTGATAATATTAGTAAAACAAGTAATAGAGACGATAATGCTGCTCTCTCTAAGGCTTCAAATCAAATTGATATTAAAGGTGCAATTGCATTAGCCATTACAGTTGCCTCATTTCTATTAGTGCTGACACTCCTAGAAACATCTGGCAGCAATATAGAGGCCGCTAGTGGTAACAACAATCATCCATCCAATGTTAATTCCTCAGCACAAGTTTTACCGTTTCTTATCATAGGAATTGTTTCATTTGTATTTTTTGTAATTATTGAAAGACGAGAAAAATATCCCTTGGTAGATTTTAAACTCGCCAATTGGATTTGGAGAAGATGCCATAAGTGCTGGAAAAGTACAACTTCCCTTTGCTATAGTACTATTAATCTTTGGCCCTACTTCTGGTTTCATAGTGTCAAAATTAGGCTCATTAAAACCAATCATTTTCGGTACCTTTATAACCACTGCCGGTTTCATTGGTTTGCTTATGTTCCATTCCACTGAATTATTAGTTTCGGCCAATCTTGGAATTCTTTCTACTGGGTTATCTCTGTCCAGTGTCGGGGCCATGAATGTCATTATACTATCCACGCCTAGACAGTTTAGTGGTATATCTTTAGGTATGAGCAGTCTTATGAGAATTGTAGGGGCATCGATAGGTCCAGCTTTAGCTGGCATGTATATGCAGACAAACCAGACATTGTTCAATGTTGATGGGATAATGAACTATTTCCCTTCGTCAATGTCGTTTGACTTGATATTCCTTAGTGCTGTCATAGTCTCAGTTATTTCAATAGCATTGGCAATAATCTTGAGACAGAGGGCTACAAAAATGGCTATACCTAATTTGGCTTAGCATAGTTGACAATTAGGGCTACTTACGAATCTCATTAATATGAATTAATGTCAAAATCTCTGTGCATATTGCTCCACCACATGTTTACTCTTAATGCCCAGCGTCGACTTAAGTATAGTGTGTTTTCTGCACAGTACATAGGTGATGTGATTGGGTCATTTGTAATGACTAAGGTTATTGACACACCTATTCGAAGCTCATAAAATCATTTTAGTCCTCATTTGTGATTGCAAGAAAAAGAAACGAGTAGCAAAATAGAAAAGATAAGAAATGATATAATCAAATATAGATTTTGTATGTTGGATAAAATTAATCAGAGTAATTTTGGAGAACACAATTTAATTTTGTATGAAGATGCTGTAACTCTGAACAAAATTTGTTTAGAATACTGTAAAACTGCAATTGAATTATTAAATGAAATGATTCTTATTTTGCCTTATCATGAATCTGTCAGCAATATTTTTCAAAGTCTGAAAAATACTGGTTTAGATGTAGAAAGATACAAGTTGCAAGGTTCACTTGTAATCGTAGAATCAAAGAAAGGATATTTCAGTTTAACAAATGAATTAGTAGACATAATGATAATGATAAAAATGCTACTTCAGCGCTCAAATAAATTAGGTAAGAGTGGATTGACTGTTTTTTCTGATATGAGTTTGTTCTTTAATCAAAATAGAATAGATGACCTAATAAAACATGAAACAAGATTATTTTGTTCGTCATCCTTTTCAATATGCCATAATAAAATGAAAATTTTTTGCTGTTATACTGTAATAGATTTTGACCTTCTTGCTGAGAATCAGAAACAAGACCTGCTTAACGGTCATAAAAGAGTTATGCGAGTAGGAACTTGTTAAGCAAATAATATAATGGATCTTTTGGCTTTCGCTCGCCTTTTGTAATATTCCAAATACTCTGAACAAACCCAATAATAATGAGCCACAGAATTCTGACTCTAATGAGAATGGAGAGCACAAGGAACCCATGTTGGATACAAATAATAGCCACGATGACAAAATCCGTAAAGCAAACAAACTTAGAGAGAGAAAAAAATAATAGGAGTCAAAGAGACACTGGAGAGACAAGGAATAGAATGGAACCTTCATCCTTTACAAAATTAAGGCCGCTCCAGTGGATTACATACACTAGTGTATTGCATCCCACCGAACCCGCTAACTATATTCTCTCTATCTTCTTGATATGTAGGCATATATCTGTAAATAAAATCCCATAATTTTGATCATCTAAAGAACCCCTTTATGACAGACCGGCAACAATACTTGAGACAAATCTGTGTGTGATAGAACCATCAACATCTAGAAGAGGATTGAAGATGGTAATATCCATTCCTACAGCACATTTAGATCTAAGTATGATTTTCAAGAGTTCACTCAAATCAGAGAAACTTAATCCGCCATTTAAACGATAATCTACTGCTGGCATGATCTCATCGTCCAAAACATCTACATCAAGGTGGATCCAAAATCCAGTGAGGTCATCATTTTTCAGCTTTTCAATGGCAAGAGAAGCTGCATGTGTGATTCCTAATGTATGCACTTTCTCGAAGTCAAAGACATGCATGTTGGTCTCATAGACGTCTTGGCTCCCATAACTTGCTGCTTGGTAGCCGTCACGGTAGCCGAATACAACAATGTCTTGGTCTAGAACAAGTGGTTTTAATCCTTCTATATCAGTCAGAATATCTGGACCTCTACCAGACACAATTGCAAGATCCATATCAGCTACCTCTCCGGTCAAAGATGCTTCAGGTTGATAAAAATCAGCATGACCGTCGATGAAGAATAATCCATATCTACTACTATCACTACTACTCATCAGCTTTAAAGCCAAAAGATTACCAATCAGAATACTACAATCGCCTCCAAGAACAATAGGAAATTGTTTCTTATGTAGTATAGAGATTACTTTCTCTGCAAGTTGTAGTGAAAATGCTCTGATTGTATCAGGATTAAGTAATAAGGTAGATTTATCTCGTTGTGGATTATAAGGCAATGATAAAACTCTGCCTGCGTATTCAGCCTTTAGTTTCTTCATTAAACCTGCTGCTTTTAGTGCTTCTGGAAGGTATTGAACCCCCGTTGGTCGCAATCCTAAGATGGAAGGAGCATCAATAATTGCAAATTGCGGCATGAGTATCTTTCTCTATATGACAACACTATGCAACAGGTTTATAAATTAAATTTGTAATAAATAATGAAATATATATATATATATATATATGTTAATATTGAAGAAGTTGGTCAGGAGAAAAATGAATTTCTATTCAAAGTCAATGATGAAAGCATCATCTTTGATCTCTACAAGAACTTCTGGATTTATTATACGACTTACCTGTACTAGGTAGTGGCTGGACGAATTTTTAAAAGAACTCTGCACGTACATTTCATACTTCTTGCCAATAGTCAATATTTATGATATATATTCTGATACGAACAACATCATGCAGAGCAGCACCTGCTCTTTGTAATGCTGTTTCTATATTGCTTATTGCCTTAACTGTTTGTGCCTAAGCATTATCATAACCTATGATATTCCCTTCTTGATCAGTAGCAGTTGTTCCAGAGACATACACATGTGCTGTTCCTATTCTAACAGCACGTGAATAGCCTACAATGGTTCCCATATTGTACCAGTAGCAATTTAATTCTTTTTACTCTATTCATGCTTTATAGATGATAATATGAAGATATATTGATCGAGTTATTACGGGGATCGAGGAGCAACATATGTGTATTTTTTGACTAGTTTTAAAAACATATCATGAATTTATCTTTCTATAAATGTTATATCAAATGCATTTGTCTCCTTTAATACAGCCTGAGTACTATTATCCTGCTCAAGTAGCTTGTCTAAAGAAAGAAATCTAGAGAGTTATTAATAAATAAAAACACTTTTAAAAACAGATGTTATGCATATACAGTGTCATACACTCTCCCCTGCTTTTATAAAAATCAATAAACTACAGAACTAAAAAACTTTCTAGCCTCAGAATAAGGACTTTGATCTCCTCTAACAGTTCAAGATTAATTTTTAGCTCTAGATAATTCTAATGCCAGCTGCTGCCCCCACAGAAGTTGGGCAAGCCATCCGAATTCTTGTGGAACACCGAATGTCTTCTCATCTATGCTTATAGCTTCAGAACCGACAATTTTTGCATAGTTTATCAATGTCTCTTTCCTGGATTCAGATAAGATGAAAATATTTATAGACTTGATAGTCTGTCTAATGTAACTCTAGGTCCATGCAAAAACTCTTCAAGGCCAAAACATCTAACAGGAAAATAATAACATGTCTCTGAGATTTTAAGAGCAACTTATCGGGATATGATTTCATGAGTTAAATCACCTACAAGTATAAGGCTAGTTGGAAACTTAGGTATTTGGATTTTGAATAGAAGTTCTTTTTCTATGACATTTATTGTCTCGTTAAAATTTATCCAAAGCCAGTTGCAATTTATAGAAAATCAGACAGTTGTCATACAAACTAAGCATCATTATGCAACGCGATCAAAAATCAAGCATGGAGAAATAACAACAAATTAAGTTTTTTGAAATATTGCAAACTACTTTTAAAATATCTTTAAGTATAATTTTAGTACTTGAGCCATATGAAGAATACAACAATAAAGAATGAAGTAGCAGAAATTAAAGAAATTCTTGATCGAGAAACTCAAGCATGGGATCAACAAGACCTTGCTAAGTTAATGAGTATATTTCATCTTGATATGGTTTGGCCATGGCCTAGAACATCACAATCACATGATCCCATTGATTGGATATTTGAGGTAGGTCGTTTCAATTATGAGAGATGGCAGAAAGGATGGTCAGAACTTTTTGCTTCACACAGATTAGTTCATAATAACCGTAAAATTGTAAAAATTGTTGTCTCAAAAGAAGGTGATGGTGCCTTTGCAGTAGTTGATATAGACACATTATGGCAAAGGATCTCAGACGGAAAAGATTTTCATTGGCATGGACGTGCATGTAAGATATATACGAAAGTGAATGACCAATGGAAGATGATAAGTCATACTGGACTGTTGGATTATTCTTCTAGACAAAATTGAAGGACGTAATAATATTTCTCTAACTATTTTCCTTCTGCTCTTTTCACATTAAACTTCCCTTGTACAAAGACAGGTTCGTCAATTCCCCAACTCCACTTCTTCTTAGGAGTTATTCTTATGTAGTGAGAATTGGAGTGATCTGTTTTATCCATATATCCACCTTGACGAGTAACTATGTCAGCAGTTCCGTATATTTTCATACCTCGAGGATCCCATGGATCAACAGTTTTTAAATCATCTATGACAAGGGCAACTTTGTTATTTTTCAGAACATTTTTGTATTTTGTAGATTTAAGAAGATTCATTCCGCCTACATAAAAGTAGTCATCGTCAAAATCAAAACCAACAGGTACAACATCCGGCTGTATAGATCCATCTTCTTCTTTTGATGATGCCATAGCAGCTGTGGCTATTCTTGCAAGATGCTGTGACTTCACGTATTCTATTTCTTTTTCAGAAAAAATAGCGTTAACCATTATGGCAGATCAATACCCTATGATAATAGATAAAGCTAATGATATCACTAACAGCAATAGAATAAGGCTGCGAATTTCAAAGACTTACAAAGTTTAGTCCAAGTACAAACAAATATAGAACAAACTAACATACTTAAAGATAAACCATTTTGGATATGGAATGTTGATAAACATAAATAAGTGATATTAAACCATAAGGAGATCGTTGCTTTAATCATATTCCACCGAACCGCTAACTATACGGGTTTATCAAGCAATATTGTAGTTGATGTTGCTTGCATTATCTCTAAATTAACATAACTTACATTTAGCTTCTTGGCTTGCAGCATTGATAAATCCTTGTAATCTTATAACTCATTATGACTCCTAGAAGTAGTAATAATAAACCAAATGGAGAAATTACCCGTGTTGCTATTGTAACAGGTAGTTCAAGTGGGATAGGCTTTGAGACAGCCTTGGCATTAGCAAGAAATGGGTTTTATACTTATGCTACAATGCGTAATCTTAAAAAATCTACAAGTATCGAAGAGATAGCCGATAAAGAAGCACTACCACTAAAGGTCATTGAGCTTGATGTCGACGGTGATTTATCAGCAAAAAATGCAATACAAGAAGAAATAATATCTGAAAAACAAAGAATTGACATACTTGTAAATAATGCTGGTTATGGACTTATAGGACCTATTGAAGATACTTCAATTGAAGAAGAGATAAAACCACAGTTTGAAACTAATTTGTATGGAGTTATAAGAGTTACACAGCAAGTATTGCCTATAATGAGGAGGCAAAAGAGTGGAAGAATAGTAAACGTAAGTTCTATAGGAGGTATAATAGGATACCCCTTTAGCGCAGCCTATTGTAGCACCAAGTTTGCACTTGAAGGATTATCTGAATCATTGAGTTACGAATTAGATCAATTTGGTATTAAAGTCATACTTATAGAACCGGCTCTAGTAATTTCTGATTTTCATAATAATGTAAAGATGGCTGCAAAAAAAGGAGCTAATCCTGATGACTCACCATATACACAAATGATGCAGAAACTGTTTGCAGAATACAAACAAGTTCAAGAACAATATCAAATTCCTGCAGAGGAAGTTGCAAAAGTAATACTTAGTGCAGCCATCTTAGATAATCCTGATCGAAGATACCGTGTGGGTAAATATAGTGAAATGATGACAGAGGCAAAAATGACTATGTCAGATAGAGAACGTCATAATATGATGAAGAGACAGTTACTTGGTATTAGTAAATAGGATCCTGTAATAAAATAGTAGCAACTATTAGCTATTTGTAAACAGCATAGTATTAATCATTATTTTTTATAGAGATCTTGGAAGCAAAGGATCCATATCCCCACTTATTACTGACAAACCATGTAAGCAAATGGCAAGCGCAAAATTCTGTCTTCCAGTTAGAAAATAACTCATCTAAAACGGAATAAAAATATAAGTTATTATTGATGGTTTTATCATTAAATCCCTTTGTCTACAAGTTATATCACAACCAATTCAGTAATTGTAATTCTTATTAAACATAATTTCAAAAAAAGCATAACTGCAATATCTGTGAAGAGTCAATTCTTTTTCTTCTTTCTTTCTCCTACTTCATTCCATCCACTTAGATCTACCTCAGTAAATATCATTTCATTTTCCTTTGCAGAGACAATCCAATTCTTTAATCTCTGTTTCCAATCTAATTCCTTTCCATCCACTACTTCCAACTCATCAAACGCATCAACAAATCTTGTGTAAAATTCCCCTAGTTTTGTCATTGCTCTAAAATTCTCATCTTCCTTTAATCCAATAGCAAATTCATTTCTGTCATTGTTTGTGTATATACAAATAAGTAATTTTCGATGCTTATTTCTAGTCGTTATATCTCTCATCTCACTGAATCAATCCATTTCTTTTTTAGCTTTAGTTGAATAGTATGAATCAATTAATGACTTTATTGCTTCATCAAGAGAAATATGCCTATCATCTTTCTTCTGTATAAGTTCGATAAGATATTTGTCAAGTTTTCAATATCTATCATAGATAAGCGAACATTTCAGTATTCAGCAGCTTCTTTTCTTTGTTTTACCAATTAATGCTCTCTTCACTTGAAAATGTATACATATGTATTCTACAAAGTTGATACTTAAGATATCTTAGTAAGGCCGATTCCAAAGTATATGCTCCTGCCCTGGATAGCTAGTTTATGATCTATTAAACGAAAATCAAAGATCTGCGTTCCCGGGTCTTGGTATTAGTCCAGATATATGGAGTTATGTCAGAACAATACTGGTGGGAATATATATAATGTTTATACAAATAGGTAAATGGTAATTGCTTGTTGAGTTTCTTGCTTTCGGACTGTAAATTCCACCCTTTTATTTTAAAGCATCAATAAATTCTTCCGTAGATAATAATGTATGACCGTAATTGGGGAAATTAACTTCCACAGTTGCTTTTATTTCTTCCCAGTTGAATGCAGCAATAGCATCTTTGATAAGGGTGGTATGATAGCCTAATTCGACCGCATACCTTGATATTGTATCAATGCAGGTATTCGCCTTCATACCTGCGATAACCACATGATCTATATTGTTCTGCTTCAACAAAAAATCAAGGTTTGTATTTGCAAAGCCACTGGCAGTCCAATGGTTTTGGGCAATAAGATCGCCGCCTTGAGGCAAGAGTTCAGGTTGGAATTCTCCACCCCAACTTCCTTTTCAAACAGGGAATTATCTAAAGATCCCTGATGTGTAGGAGCCAAGAATTTCCAGTCTGCAAAGTCCCCTTTTTCGGTAAGATGATGCGGAATGTATACAACTTTTATTCCTGGGGATGTTGCTGCGGATAATATATTTTTCAGGTTTTCGATCAGGTTAACGCCTTTGACGGTTTCTTTCGTAAGAGACCACAGTTTACCACTCTCTGATAAAAAATCATTGAATGGATCAATTGAATGGATCAACAATCAATAAGGCGGTGTTTTCTTAAGAATAATTTTTCATAATAACGACTTTTTGGATTCCTGATTATTATGTTTATGTTCCAGTATAGCATCGCCAATTATTTTCGGCTTTTAGACGTTTTCTGAAAGATTAATCGATAACTTATTAAAGAGACTGGATAGTCTTGATGTTGTAATTTCTCCTAGTAACAAGAGATACTTTCATCGATGTTATAAAATATATTCACTACAGAGTAAAAGCAATGTTCAAAAATTAAACAAAAAGGATGATGTATTTTTATTCTCAATCTGGTTCTGCTTCTTGTTTACTTTCACAAATACTTACCATTGGCAGCAAGCTTCAATATCGACCCAGTTCTGGCTCAATTATTGCTTACTCTCGTAATTGGTTCTGAAGTTCCTGTTTGATTATTACTCTTCTCTCTAGCCAATAGCGAAGTGGTACTAGTTATCTTTTATCTTCGTATTCTTTAATACTATGCTGCCTTAGATCTTCAGGTGAATTAAATACCGCATTACATGTTTCGCATCTAAAAGTCAGTTCAGTACTACCGACATTAGTAGTTTTATCTTCGTGTTCTTTTATGCTGTGCTGTTTTAATTCATCACGTGAATTGAATGTTGAGTTGCATGTTTCGCAACTAAATGTCTGATTACTGTTAGCCGTTGCGTTTGGTATGCTATATGGTAATCATTTGCTTTAAGAGTTGTTGTATTCTGGGTGACAAAATTAAATCATATTTGTCTCACATCCACTGAACCGATTAAAATTTTTAGCAAGAGAGTTACGATAATGACTCAGAGAGATAATACCGACTATACACTTATGTAAGATAATCCAATTTCGTTCTATGACATCTACTAAATCATATCAATGGGTCCTTCCACACGTTTTTCCACGCAATAAGGATGTTATTAGAAATTTCAGACTTTTCCCCAAATTCTGCGGAAATTCCCCACACTATTCTCCACTGTATGGAATACTTTCCCCATGGTATAGAATCACTAGTTGAAACATAATTAATTGAGGTGAGACTTGGAATATTAAAGAGTAAAATTCAGACTCTTATAGGTCTAGTTAACATGCATATCGAAAAATAA
>JAREAI010000350.1:0-2916 GCA_029240435.1 Nitrososphaeraceae archaeon
TTGTTGGAGGAGGAGGAGAAGTTGTTGGAGGAGGAGGAGAAGTTGTTGGAGGAGGAGGAGAAGTTGTTGGAGGAGGAGGAGAAGTTGTTGGAGGAGGAGAAGGTTGCAAGTATTTACTTCTAATCTGTTCTGCTTGAATTTCTTCTTTACTTAATTTCTTTGTGCTTGATTTTAGTTCGTCTGCTATTTTTTTACAAGTTTCAGAGTCTAATAGTTTCTCACAAACCTTAGCTTCAAATTCCCCATCATTATTGTCATCATCATCGTTATTATTATTGTCATCATCATCATCGTTATTATTATTGTTGTTAAATACTGATGACTGATAACTGTCAAAGACTAATAATTGAATACTAAACATAAAGATTACAACAAGAACAGCTATTAACTTGGGTCCTTTGTTCATTACTGATCTATATTATTATAGAGTTGCTTTTATTGCTTATGTTCAATGCTTTTGTTACATTATATAACTTTGTATTTAGATAAAAGTAGACATTGACAGAAATTATCTTTGGGAGAATTTCTAATGGTAATTAAATTAATTCCTCTATTGAGCTACTATATCATCCATCTTATAATTCAACACTTAGTTACTTAGTATATGTTATTGTAACTTATTACATTCACCAATAATCTTCTTCTTTTGATAATAGATAAGGATATAATATTAGTAGAGCAAATTAGAATGGAAAATGATGGCCATAATACAAAAATTAGATTCATTCGATAGGTATTTCTATCAAATGAGATGATAGGTACTGAACATTACTATCATTAACAAGAATAACTTAAAGATTGGTTTATTTTTTATTGATTTAGCTTTTAAGAATAATAAAGAATCAAATATGAAAGTAAAAATATATTGATTTTAGATTCTGTTTTAATAAAATAAAATAAAAGAAGATAAAGTAAAATAAATTTTTTTCATTCTATTATATTACTAGTATAGTGTATTATTTCCTAAACTTTAATTGTCATCTTCATCTTCTTCTTCTTCCTCCTCATCGGCTTCATTCTCTGGTGCAGCTACAGCTATATCATCTGCTCTTTGAGGTGAACCTACTTCATCTGCCACAACTGTATATGTAGCAACAAATTGATCACCTTCCAAATTGTGGAGCGCTAAACCATTACCTGCAAATGGCAGTGAGGCTGAAAATGATGTGGCTTCTTCTGGATATTGGGGTAGTACAAGAGTTGAAACTACTTGGCCATTTCCACCAGGTAATGGCAATATAGTCATAGCTCCATACTCTGGAGGAATAGTTGGAACTGTTGTTGCTCCTAATGCGGCTGCTGCTGCTGCTGCTCCTGATGCATTGCCCGTTGATTCTGTCATATTTCGATGAAGAATTTGAACTTCTACAGGATGAGAAGCGGTAAAGGTTAATGTACCTTGATAAGTAGGATTACCTTCTTTTAAGCGCAAGATCGTTATACTTTGATGTGCTTCATGCCCAGGAAGAGGGTCAGGAGTTGATGTAACTATTCCCTGTTGTATAATTTGTTCTCTAGTTTGTGTTCCTTGTGATTGTTGATTATTTTCTTGTGCATAAGCTGGAACAATTTGGATACTTTCTGAAAAATAGATGAAAGATACCATGAAAAAGGCCAGAGTAAGCAAAGTGGACATCATAAGGAAATTGTTGTTGTTATGTTTTAATATCCATTGTATACAATTGATATTACTTTTTTTCATTATATAAAAGATATTTAGAGTATGATTTATTCTTTTTTAAGATATTTTAGTTATTTTGTCTATGATTATAATAAAAATTAGTAGTTGGATGCATATAATGTTTTGATATATGAATATGAAATAAATGACTATTTAGATTATGCTAGAAATTCGGGCATTACCATAGTTGTACAACAAATACAACTTTAGAATTTACCAAAAATTGTTAAAGATATTTTGGAATTAAGTATTATAGCAAATTTGAACTAGCAAGGTTTTGAGCATTTAGTTACATTCATCCATATATGCAAAAAGCAGGTAGGGAGGCAAGTCGAGTCGTGGATATTGTAGGTGTCTCTACTATCCTCTATTTAGCATGTAGTCAAACGATATTATTATAATAAATATATTGGAATAAGTTATTCGAAGTTCATAATTAAAAAACAAAGGTAAATTAAATTCTTTAATCGTGATTGAAAGAGAGAAATCATAGGAGAGATTCTAAAATTTTTGAATGAATTAATGATAATAATATATAGAACTATATGAAATAATATGTAAAAATCATAATAACAAGACATGAGGTTCATTGAGGCTCATGTATGTATAACATGTCCTCTAGTTTGGTTTTTTCAGTCCAAAGAACTCCAAACAGAACCTCTTTTATATATTTAGACGATATAATTAATACAGTTATATACAAAATTTTTAATATGTTATCATTCTATTAGTACTTTATTACTTAGATATATAAAGTTTTAAAAAATAAAAAGAAAGATATGTAAATTATGTTATTGCTAATTAATATATCTTTGTTTGTTTTACGGCTATTAGGAATTGGAAGGATTTGTTTTTGTTGTTGTTTTCTGCTGTATTAGAAAATATTATTTCTAAACATTTGTTACCACTTTCTATTATACTCATATCGGATAGTGAAAAACCATAATGTTTTGTAAAAAGAGTATAAACAAAGATATTGAATATCTGAGTGGTGCAATTGTAAGGGATCTAGTAATATTTTTTTTCTTCTTCTTTTTAGTTCTCTGTAGAGTGGTTTAAATCAATTCGTATTGTGTCTGAGTCGTTCAGATACGGTCTTTTGTATCTGATAATAATAAAGAGTTGTAAAGTCTATCTAGTATTTACCTCCCTCTATTTTGGCTATTAACTGATTGTTCTTTTACTTGTTTTATGTAATTGCTATTTGTTTTTGCGAAAGCCTTTACATTATCACG
>JAREAI010000080.1:0-9280 GCA_029240435.1 Nitrososphaeraceae archaeon
ATGCCTGCATATAATAGCGAAGCAATGTTAATAGGAAGAGTTGTTGAAATTGGATTACGCCGATTGCAAGGAAAAAACATGCAGATTACTATCAAAATTGCAAACGAGGAGAATGAAGGTAGTAATAATAATAGTAGTAGTAGTCATAATCAACCAATTGAGGTTTCGTGGGACAATATCTCAAAAATTGGAGACATAATCCTTATTGGAAGGACAGAAGTAATACCAACATCTAATTCTGATACTGTCGCTACTGTAACTAATAGGTCAGGTAATAAGTGTTCATCATGTGGTTATCAAAATCAAGACGATGCTATTTTTTGTGAAGAATGTGGAAATAAGTTAGTATAACTGACACACGAAATTATCTCTTCCTCAATCCTATTCTTACATCTACTGCTCGGGCTCCTTTTCCTTCTTCTAATACCAATAAAGGATTCATATCAAATTCTTCAATTTCAGGAAAGTCAATAACCAACTGTGAGAGTCGTTGAAGACTGTCCACTATAGCATTCAAATCTGATGGTTTCTCCCCCCGAACTCCTTTCAATATCTTTATTGCCTTTATTGATTGAACCATTCTTATTGCTTCTCGTTCATCAATAGGTGCAATTCTGAAAACAACATCCTTAAGAAGTTCAACATAAATACCTCCAAGACCAAACATTACAACCGGACCAAATAATGGCTCTTGTTTTGATCCAAGAATTATTTCCTTCGCAGATTTTACCATTTCCTGCACAAGGACTCCTTTGACCTTTGCATTGGCGTTGTATTTCTTGGCATTAGACATTATTGTATTAAATACCGCTTTCACCTCGTCATCGTTTTTCACTCCAACTTTGACCCCACCAGCATCTGATTTGTGGATTATATCTTGCGAAGATATCTTCATTACAACGGGATAACCAATCTCCTGAGCAGCTTTGACACATTCATTTTCGCTAGTTCCAAGAATACTCTTTGGAGTAGGGAAGCCATATGAAGTAAGAACTTCATAACCCTCTTCCTCTAATAGATTTGTTCTGCCTTGCTTTAGAACATTATCAAAAAGTTCCTTTACTCTTTTAATATCTGCCTCGAACCATTTTGGTTCGCCTTTTGGACTCTTTAACCAATTTCTGAAACGGTACATTGCTTCGAGGCTTCTTATTGCCTGTTCCGCGTACATGAAATGTGGTATTCCTCCATCGGATAGAATCTGTTTGTTTTCATCACCCTCTGCAAGTCCCATCAATGCGGCAAACATTGTTTTGTCCGAGCCTTTTGACTTGTTAACAATAGTCCTTGCTAGATCATTGTAGTCCAAAGTGGCTGATGGAGTACACATTGTTACTACTGAGTCGACATTCTCATTTGGTAATACTTCATCAAGTACTTTTTCAAAGCGCTTATAGTCTGCATCACCTACTATATCTACAGGGTTTCTTGCAGATCCATGAGGTGGAATTACTTTAGCAATAGTATCGCTTGATGCAGATATATCCGCCATTTTGAGGCCATACTTCGAACATGCATCAGTAGAAATAATAGCAGGTCCGCCGGCATTTGATACTATAACAACTCCTCCTTTCTGTAGAGGTATAGGCTGTTTAGAAAAGGCTGTGGAAAGCTCAAATAACTCTTGCATAGTATCTACTCTAATTACTCCAGACTGAGTAAATAGAGCATCATAAATTTCGTCTGATCCCATCAATGCTCCTGTATGCGACATAGCAGCTTTGGCACCTTCTGGCGTTCTACCCGCTTTCAATACTATGATTGGTTTTCCATCCTTCGTAATTCTTTTAGCAATTTCCATAAAGCTTCTGCCATTATGTATATCTTCGAGATACATCACGATAACCTTGGTATCTATATCTCCAGACAATAATTCTAGAATATCATTTTCATCCATGTCTACTTTATTACCCATACTGATTACTTTTGAAAAGCCAATGCCTTGAGCTATAGCGTCTTCTACTGTGGCTGCGCAGATCGCACCACTCTGGGAGACCAAAGCAATTCCGCCATGTTTTGGTGTAATTTTTAAAAAGGTCGCATTCATCATATTTTTTTCAGATAAACTCATGATTCCAAGACAATTTGGACCTATGATCCTTGTGCCATACTTTCTCCCAATTGCTCTAACCTCTTCTTCAAGCTTTCTACCTTGATCGTCGACTTCTTTGAATCCTGCAGAAACAATAATTGCACCTTTAATATTTTTCTTGCCAATTTCCTCCATTACGGCAGGTACTATTTTATTTGGAGTTGCAACTATGACAAGATCAATATCTTCAGAAACATCAAGAACACTTTTGTAAGCTTGCAGTCCAAAAATTGTAGGGTTAGAAGGAGTAATTGGATAGATTTTTCCCTTGTATCCATTTTTGATATTAGAAAAAATCGCCTTGCCAATTCCTTGTTTTTCTGAGGCTCCAATAACAGCAATAGATCGAGGAGAAAGAAAGATATCCTTTGAGTCGTTTGACGACGACATGTCTTTTATCTAATATTGCATTAATATATTAACTTGATCAAGTAGTAGTTAATGAAGTTCGTTCAGATATCTGACCTACATATTGGTGGTCTCTTCAAACAAGATGCTTTCAATACAATTGTTCAAGAGGTTAACAACGATCTAAAGCCAGATGCAATAATTATATCAGGCGATCTGACAGATGATGGTCTCTTATTTCAATTTCAGCAGGCTCGTACAGAGATCAACAAATTCAATTGTCCCAATTTAATAATCTTCCCTGGAAATCATGATTACCGTCACACAGGCTACCTTCTATTCAAGAAATTCTTTCCTTCTTCAAAGCAAATTTATGAATTTGATGATGATATAGTTGTGCTTACCCTTGGAACCGCTAGACCAGATAGAGACGAAGGCGAAGTAGGACATAGACAGAATCTGTGGATGGAAGAGAAACTTAGCAGATATAAGAATGTCAAAACAAAGATTGTAGCAATGCATCATCATTTGATAGCTATACCTGATACAGGATATGCTAATGTTGTCGGTATTTCTGATGCAGGAGACATACTAAGAGCATGTTTAGAGTCCAAAGTAGACTTGGTACTCTGTGGTCATAAGCATAGACCATGGCTTTGGAATTTGGGAACACTTAAAATCGCGTATGCAGGAACAGCATGTTCATGGCGCTATAGGGGTGTTTTTGAAGATACATACAACATCATAGACATTAGAGATGGTAAAATTGATGTTGATATAAAGACAGTGGGAGGAAAAAGAATGCCTTTATCAGAGGTAGTTAACAGATATCAGTCTGAGGAAAGAAAGGCAATGTTATCAAAATAGCCTCTTATCGGTTGTGATGTGCTAACGTATTTAATAGTTTTTAGAATGGTCGATGTCTTATATGCCAAGCTTTGTTTTTTATCTCTTACTGCCTTGCATCTTTCTCATAGTCTAATGTGGTGTTATCAAAATAGAAGTTCTTTGCTTTAAATGAGCTCGAATCATTCCATCCAAGATATGTTTGTTTCATGCTTTCAATAAGAGTATGTACAATAGTCTCTTACTGCTTCCATCCTCTTTTATACTTGATAAAATATGAATTTGCTGAATTAATTAGGAGTGTGAATCAATAGCTCCAGTATTGTGGCTTATCATCATCTTCGGGCATAGAACATTACAAGATTTGTGGTCATATGTTTTATAATAGAGATGATTAATTAAAGAGGGCTAATGTGTGTATATACCATCTTTTCTGCTATATCTAATATTCAATAGACAGTAACCTTTAATTTCTATTGCTAAAGAGAAAAATTTATTGAGTGATGTAATTAACACCACAGTAGACTCCGAGATGAAAGGTCTTGTTTCTGACCTCCAGACCTTGATCAGGCAGCCAAGTGTATCTGCACGACGAGTTGGCGTTTTGGAATGTGCCAATCTTGTTGCACACATTATGCTTAAATCAGGAATTAACTCTGAAGTATTATACCTTGATGATTTGAAAAATGATAAAAAAGATGTTCCGCCGATAGTTTATGGAGAAGTTAAATCAAAAGCAAATCCTAATGGAAGAACTATTTTATTTTACAATCACTATGACGTTCAACCGGAAGAACCTTTGGAGTTATGGAAAACAGATCCATTTAGTGGTAAAGTTGAAGGTAACTATATCTTTGGACGTGGTTCTTCAGATGATAAGGGCGAACTAATTACTCGCATTAAGGCAGTAGAGTATTTTCTGAAAAAGACTGGCGACGTGCCATGTAATGTAAAATTTATTGTAGAAGGCGAGGAAGAAATTGGAAGTTTGCATGTTGAGAAGTACCTTACTAAGTATAGACATAAACTTACGTGTGACGGAGTAATCTGGGAATTTGGTTATATTGATGAAAGAGATAGACCCATTATTAGTTTAGGAATGAAAGGACTGCTCTATGTTGAACTATTATCCAAAGGACCGTCTAGAGATGCTCATTCCAGTCTAGCAGTATTAATTGAAAACCCAGCATGGCATCTTGTAAGAGCTTTAAACACAATGAGAGACAACAATGGGAAAATATTGATCGAAGGTTGGTATAAAGATGTAAGGGAATTTACTCCTGAAGAACTTTCATTAATAGCTAATGAGCCATTTGATGAGGAGGAATTTAAAAAAGAGTATGGCATCGATAAGTTTGTCAATAATGCAACAGGAATAGAAGCTCGTAAGGCATTTGTTGGAATGTCAACATGCAATATCGCTGGTCTTTTATCAGGTTATACAGGCGAGGGTGCCAAAACTATTCTTCCTTCTGAGGCCAAGGTTAAAATTGATTTTAGACTTGTTCCTGATATGATTCCTGAAAAACAATTTGAACTAGTCAAGAATCATCTAAAGGAGAATGGATTTGAGGATCATATTGATATAAAGTTAATCCACGGTGAGGCAGCCGTGAGAATGCCTTCCAACCATTCTTTTGTAAAACAGGTAGAAGAATCAGCAAAGGAGACTTTTGGTTCGGCGATTATTAGTATATCATCCGCTGGAACCGGACCAATGCATTCCTTTGCCAAAGTACTTGGTGCACCTTGCGTTTCTATAGGTAGCACATATATATATGCGAAAATTCATTCGCCAAACGAATTTGCACGAATTGATCTGCTAAATAAGACGACAAAGTGTATTGGCGCTATTTTAGAAAAATTTGCTAGTTAACGTTGATAATAGTTAAAACCACCTAGTATCGTTAGAGCCCGCCTATTTGTCAAGAAGAAGTAAAAGATAATACCGCGCTTTGTAATAATAAGCAAATTACAACCATATTACTCGGAATATAATTATTGTGGGTAACTCGTTATCCTAATTAATCTTTTAAATCGAGACAAGCATGCTAATGATGTGATATTAGAAGGCTGACTTTCTATTACTTCTTTTATCATTATAATGTATAGTCATACTTATCAATTGTATTTACAATACTGGTAATTACTTGTTTTGGTTGTAGATTTAATGGTATATATAAAATTACGATAAGATTGACCCTAAGAGAATAGATCCAACCGTCACTGTTAAGCGTTATTTTCTATGCTTGAATCAAACTTGACCCCAAGGTTTTGAAAAATAATTTTCTCTGAAGTTCGTGTAGGGTGGGCTATTATCTCCAGAGAAAGGTCATCTTCATTTATCATTTCTACATTTAGCTTCACAATGCTTTTTTTGTGTAAAAGTCGTCTGCTAGTTGGAGTTTGAATCCATTCTGTATATTTTTTATAGCGGATCATACTCGTCGCGAGAATGGGAACATTCAGATATATGCCATGCTTTAACAATAACATAAGAAAAATTGAAAGTAGATGATTTATGTTACCAAGTCCCCTACCTGAGTTAATATCAATTTTTTTGTAATACATATTATAAAAGTTGTTGACAGAATCGAAAATAACAATTGATGAATCATACATATCTTCAACGACTTCTTTTAAAATCGATTCGAATCTATCTTCTGTTGGAAGATAAATATTAATTGTTTTATTACTACATTTTGTATTTCCCAATAATGATATTAAGTCTGACTTCGCATATGCAGCAAACATAGTGTCAAGATCAATATATATTACTTTTTTTTGACACTGTGATGCTATCATAGAAGTAAAACAAAGCTTTGCATAGGGATCATTATATGTTAGGCTATTCAATCCCTTTGTGCTAAAGATATCGTTATAGGATGTATCCACTTCTATATTGGTTTAGATGGATGCAGGATATAATGGATTTTATGGTGATAATAGTATTGAATTAGATCTGATTCGAAGAGACTTTCCACTTACAAGAAAGAAAGTTTACATGAATAATGGAGCCATTGCTCCTATTCCAATCTCTACAATCAAATCAATTACTGACTTTCTTTTAAAATGTTCTGAGGATGGACCTGATTCTAAAATAATATACGACTATATCGTTTCATTAATGAAAGAACTACGTACTAGAGTTACTCATATGATAAATTGTGATCCTAACGAAATTGTATTTACTCAAAGCACCACAGAAGGTCTCAACTATGTCTGCAATGGTCTCGACTGGAAAAAAACTGATTCTATTATCGTTAGAGGTGGACCCCACGAACATTATGCTAATTATCTGCCATGGCTGCAATTATCAAAAAGAAAAGGTGTAAAAATAAACGAATTGGAGATTGATGAAAATGGATATTTTGATTTTACAAATCTGGAGAAGTTGGCAAAGAAGAAAAATACGAAACTAATTACATTGAGCCATGCACTATATAATTCTGGTGCAATAATGCAAGTTGAGGAGACTGGAAAAATTGCACGTGAAAATAATATCTTATATTGCATCGATGCTGCCCAAACAGTGGGCTCAATTGAAGTGGATGTAAAGAAAATTGGTTGCGACTTTATGGCATTTCCAGGATTTAAGTGGCTTTGTGGACCTGTTGGTATTGGAATATTCTATTGTAGTAAAAATGCTGGTGAAATTCTAATTCCTCAATCTATTGGTGGAGAATCGGCAATATTATCAGATCAGAAAGTTATTGCCTACGTTGAATCTCCCCAAAAATTTCAGACCGGATTTCGCAATTATCCTGGTGTTGCAGGATTGGAATCTTCACTACGATATATTTTACGTTTAGGTATAGCAAATATTCATAAGAAGAATATAAAAATCGCAAATATATTACGAAGTGAACTTATAAAGATCAAGGGTATTAATATTTATGGACCAGAAGATGAAAAGGCGAGAACATCCATAATTCCCTTTTCCTCTTCCAATTTAGATGCTAAAACTCTCGTAGACAGATTGGAACAAAATGAAATTATGTTTGCTGAAAGAGATATTGGAGGTGGAAAAAAGGTAGTTAGAGCGTCACCACACTTTTTTAATAGCGAGGAAGATGTTGTAAGGGCAGTGAGTTATATTAAAAATATTTTGAAATGATTGTTATTATTGCTGTTGTTGTTGTTGCTTCTTCACTTTATCTCCTTGGCCTTCGATCACAATCATGGTAAGAGTCGATCTAACTTTATCAATTCTTCTTACATGCCAAGTGATAGTTTCCCTCAGTTTGTCCATTGTATCTGATGTGATCTTAAGAATGATGTCATAAACACCGTATACTCCACTTACTTCAATGACTTCAGGTAATTTTTTCAGTTCTTTTAAAATTTCTTCCTCAGAACCAAGGTCACAGTTTATTAGGACATATGCTGTAGGCATGCAAACAATATATGTTCTTTGCGAGTATTAAACTATTTTTTCGTTTATAGATGATTGAACAAAATATAAAGAAGTGATTGGTTTAAATTTCTAATATATTCTCCTAAACCAGCGATGCCTCTATTTTGTTGTTGTTGTTGTTGATCACTGCTACTTAGAAACTTCCAAATAACGATTATATGCTTCTGAATTATTGTCAAACTCTTCATTTGATACATTTTTGCATCTTTATTGTTAGCAGTGTTTTACAATGGTTAATTTGCTTTTTTGATATCTATTAATAAGTGTTCACCGACACGCGGAGACCCTACATTCTCATAACGCCTCTTCGGCATTGTAATTTGAATAACCGTTTGGGGATATGATTTGATAACTGTCTGAGGTTGAGCTCTGAGAATAGCTTCTAAAATTGGTTTAATCTGCTGTTTAACTTCTTTATCAGTAACCGTCGAATCAATAGCATCTAATATCAATTGTTGTTGTGAAACAGTTTCTAGCTCAACATCTTCAACAAGAGCAAGAGTGACATTCATTCCAGTATCTGTTATTTGGTTAATTTTATAACGAATTAGTGATTCTTCCAAATCAATATTGTATTAATAATTTTCAATATTTATAATATATTATGTTTATTTACTGTAGAAACTGCTTTCTACCTATGACTATATAAGGTTATTGAGTTAAATTTTCATTATGCTATTTTTATAAAGGTTTGAAACAAGGAGAATGTTCTTGCGTATATAGTCAACAGTATGGATAGATAATGGCATTTTTCTGCTACTTGGGTTCCTATATAATATATTGAACCAGATTCTGTCCAATGAAGAGGATTTTCAATCTAATACAATCTTTTCTATGTAATAAGTGAACTATTAGTAAGTTATAAACACATTGAAGTCAAATATTCTTCATACTTTTGCATTAGACCCGATCTAAATATTTTTAGATAGTCAAATCTATATAAATTTTTTAGAGTATTTGGAATATTCATACTATAATAGCAAAAAATATATATTCATTTTCATTTATTTGTAGATGTCATACTAAAAGTTTACAAAATGCATGATAAAAAAACTAACACGAAATCCAGATATTAGCGCCCGTAATAATAAATTTGAGCAGAGATAATGGCAGAAGATACATCTTCAACGTCTAGCAATACTATTCCTTTTCCAACCCTCACCATTTTATATTTACCAGCAGAGGCGGAAAGTATAATCTATGAAATAAGTCAAAAATATTGTAATATCACAGTAGAGGATTGTAAAGGATATTTTCATGGTGGAGTCCAAAAAGACTATAAGAAGATAACTATCTGGAGCCAGGGAATCGATAGCCTGTGGTTTAACGCGATTATTGCCAAGATTAAGGAACTTAGCAATGTAGAATTTGTGCCAATAGTGTCTGGAGGAATTATGTATTCCATCTAAGACTACAATTTTTAACAAAGAGACAAGAAGATAACTATAGCAGATGCCTTAATATATAAAGATCATATACATATCAAGTATATATTTGTCTAAAATATAGAACATTACGAACTGAGAGAACAACATCTAAAACAAGATATAATATTTTTATGATACTTATCGATCAGT